>CAYQMP010000360.1:1712-2330 GCA_964418615.1 uncultured Chthoniobacter sp.
GTGAACTTCTCGAGAAAGCGGATCTTGTGCACATCGCGCCCCGTGACCAGCGAAATGGCCACGCCTTGCCTGCCCGCGCGGCCGGTCCGCCCGATGCGGTGCACGTAATCCTCCGGGTCGTAGGGCAGGTCGAAATTAACGACCAACTCCAGATCATCCACATCGATGCCGCGCCCCGCCACGTCGGTCGCCACGAGGAAATCGAATCCGCCCGCCTTGAACTTGTTCATCACGCGCGTGCGCTGCGCCTGGGCGATGCCACCGTGCAGTCGGTCGGATGGAATGCCCTGGGCCTGCAGATCGTCGGCCAGTTCGTCCACCGTGCGCTGTGTGTTGCAGAAAATGATGCCCGAACGGTAACTGTGAAAATCGATGAGCCGCAGCAGCGCGTCGAATTTCATCCGCGGAGCAGTTTCGTAATACCACTGCGTGATATCCGGCGCGTCGACCTTCTTCTGGTCGATCTTCAGCGTCACCGGGTCGCGTGCGTAGCGGTCGATCAGTTTGCGGATGGCCGGGGACACCGTCGCCGAAAAGAACGCCGTCTGCCGGTCCGCCGGCATGGCATCGAGGATCTTCTTGATGTCGTCGCGGAACCCCATGTCCAGCATGCGGTCC
>CAYQMP010000361.1:0-2314 GCA_964418615.1 uncultured Chthoniobacter sp.
GAGATGATTTCCTTGGCGCGGCGCAGGCTGTCGCCGTTGCTCGAGTAGATGTGGACCGAGCCGTCGTCCTCGATGTTGATCTCGGCGCCGGTCTCCGCGACGATGCCTTTGATCGTCTTGCCGCCGGGGCCGATGAGGAGGCCGATCTTGTCGACGGGGATCTTGAGCGTTTCGATGCGCGGGGCATACGGGCTCATTTCCGTGCGATGCGAGGCGAGGGACGCATTCATGACCTGCAGGATTTTGCCGCGGGCTTCCGTGGCTTCGTCGATGGCCTTCTTGAGGATGTCGAGGCTGAGGCCCGGGAGTTTGAGGTCGAGCTGGAAGCCGGTGACGCCTTTTTCGGTGCCGCAGAGTTTGAAGTCCATGTCGCCGAAGTGGTCCTCGGAGCCGAGGATGTCGGTCAGCGTGGTGTGGCGTTTCATCGCGCCGCTGTCGTCGAACTCGGTGACGAGGCCGACGGAGATGCCGGCCACGGGCCGCTTGATCGGCACGCCGGCGTCCATGAGGGCGAGCACGCCGGAGCAGACGCTGGCCATCGAAGTGGAACCGTTCGATTCCATGACCTCGCTGGTCACGCGGATGGCGTAGGGGAATTCGTTCTCCGGCGGAATGACCGGGAGGACGGAACGCTCGGCGAGGGCGCCGTGTCCGATTTCGCGGCGGTTCATGCCGCCGAAACGTCCGGTTTCACCCACGCTGAACGGCGGGAAGTTGTAGTGCAGGATGAAGCGCTTGATGGCGTCGCCGCCGGTGTAGTTGTCGAGGTTCTGCGCTTCGTCGGCCGGCGCGAGGGTGGCGAGGGCCATGGCCTGCGTTTCGCCGCGGGCGAAGAGCGCGGAGCCGTGGGCGCGCGGGAGCATGCCGACTTCGGCCGTGAGCGGACGCAGGTCGTGCAGTCCGCGTCCGTCGCAGCGCTGTTGGCGGTCGAGGATGCTGATGCGGAAGGCTTTCTTCTGCAGGTAGTCGAAGGCTTGGCCGATGGCGAACGGCGTGGCTTCGGGGAATTTTTCTTTGATCGCCGCTTCGACTTCGTTGCGCAGGGCGCCGACGGCTTTGGCGCGGGCCACTTTGCCGCTGGTGTAGAGGGCGGCTTCGATGCGGTCGCCAGCCACGCTGTAGGCGATTTCGAGGAGCGCATCGTCGACCTTGAGCGGGGCGTATTCGCGCTTGGGCTTGCCGCCCTTTTGCGCGAGCTCGCGCTGCATGGCGATGAGCTTGGCCACCGGTTCCTGGGCGAAATCGAGAGCGGCTTTGAAATCGGCCTCGGGGAGTTCGTCGCAGGCGCCTTCGATCATGATGACTTCGTTTTCCTTGCCGACGTAGACCAGATCGAGGTCGCTCTCTTCGCGTTGGGCGTGGGTCGGGTTGATGACGAACTGGCCGTTGACCCGGCCGATGCGCACCGCGCCGATGGGACCGGCGAAGGGGATGTCGGAGACGGTGAGCGCGGCGGAAGCGCCGTTGATGCTGAGGATGTCGGCGTCATTCTCGCCATCCGCGCTGAGCAGCAGGCTGATGATCTGCGTCTCGAAGAAATAATCCTTCGGGAAGAGCGGGCGCAGCGGACGGTCGGTCATGCGCGCGGTGAGGGTTTCTTTTTCGGTGGGGCGACCTTCGCGCTTGAAGTAGCCGCCGGGGAATTTGCCGGCCGCGGCCGCCTTTTCCTTGTAGTCGACGGTCAGCGGGAAGAAGTCCTGCCCCTCGCGCAGTTTGGTCGCGGAGACCGCGCTGGCCAGGATGATGGTGTCGCCGGTGCGGACCATGACGGCGCCGTCGGCGAGTTTGGCGATTTTGCCGGTTTCGAACGTGATCTCGTTTTGGCCGATCTGGCCCGAGACGATGGTGTGTGACATGTGGATGTGTTTACGGGTTGTTGGTTGGCGAAGCGCCTTTCCCCGCATCATCCCAAAGCACAGGATGCAAGGCTCCGGAGGCGGAGGCCTGAATCCCAGGCTGCGGCATGAGCGGCGGGGTCGTGCGTTTCGATAGTTTCAGCAAAAAGACAGCCGCGAAGGCGGCGGTCCGGTTTATTTGCGAAGATTGAGGCTCTCGATGAGCTTGGTGTAGCGCTCGGTCGCCGTGTCCTTGAGGTAATCGAGGAGGCTGCGGCGGCGGGCCACCATTTTCAGGAGGCCGCGGCGGGACGAATGGTCCTTGGCGTGCCCTTTCAAGTGATCGGTAAGCTGGTTGATGCGCTCGGTCAGGCGCGCAATCTGCACGTCCGCGCTTCCGGTGTCTTTCTCATGCAGCGCGACGCTGCTGGCGGCGGTCTTGGTCATATCAGGAGGGGTGGATCATAGCCGGTCGGCGG
>CAYQMP010000362.1:0-2314 GCA_964418615.1 uncultured Chthoniobacter sp.
TTCGGCAAGGGTATGCAGACCGTCGGCAAGAACCTGTCGATGTACGTCAGCCTGCCCCTTATCGCCGCGGGCGCCGCCGCTGTCGCGTTCTCCACCCAATTCGGCAAGTCGATGGCGAACGTCTCCACCCTCATCCCGGGCAACACCGAGCGGGTCGAGGAGCTCAAAGCCTCCCTCATGGAGCTCGGCCCCGAGGTGGGCAAGTCCCTCGGCGACCTCAGCGACGGCCTTTACCAAGTCATATCCGCGTTCGGTGACACCGCCGACACTGTCCAGATTCTTGAGACGAACGCGAAGGCGGCAGCCGCCGGGCTAGCGACAACCCGCGAAGCCATCGACCTTACCTCGGCGGTTACGAAGGCTTACGGGGATACGTCTGCGGCGGCTGTGACCAACGTGTCCGATCTCAGCCTTCTTGCCGTCCGGCTGGGCCAGACGACGTTTCCCGAACTGGCGGGGTCCATTGGCCGGGTGACCGCGCTTACGTCCGAACTGGGAGTTTCCCAGGAGGAACTGTTCGCTGTCATGGCGACGTTCACGGGCGTGACGGGCGGCGCCGCTGAGGTGTCGACGCAGCTGCGGGGCGTCATGCAGTCGCTCCTGTCGCCGACGGCCCAAATGGCCGGCGCGCTGCGCGAGGCGGGCATTGAGTCCGGCGCTGCCCTCATTGAGCAGGAAGGCCTGGCTGGCGCGATTGAGTTCATGGTTGCCGCCGCCGACAGTTCCGGTGAGGGGCTAAACAAGTTTATTGGCTCGATTGAGGGCCAGACTCTCGCGCTTGCCCTGTCTGGCGCCCAAGCCGAGGACTACAGCACAAAGCTCGGCGAGATGCAGAACGCCGCCGGCACGACCGACGAGGCGTTCGGCGAGATGACGTCGGGCGTCGGCGAGGCCGCGTTCACGTTTGAGCAGCTCGCGGCCAAGGCCGAGGTGATGCTGGTTAGCCTAGGCGACGGGATCGCGCCCGCGCTCGTGGGCGTTCTTGACGCCGTCTCCCCTCTCATTGACGGGATCGTCAACCTCGCGCAAGGTTTCTCGGACCTAGACCCCGCGGCCCAGGCGTTTATCGTCTTTATGGGTGGGGCGGTCGCCCTTGCCGGGCCCGTCATCTTGGCGGTGGGCCAGATGATTACGGCCTTCCGCACAATGCAGACGGCACTCATGGGCGCTGTCGGTGCGACAAACGCGCTCAAATTTACGCTTATCTCGTCCGGCATCGGCGCCGCCATCGTCGTCATCTCGTCGGCAATTGCCGCGCTAGCATTTTCCAATTCTCAGGCTAGCGCCGACATTGAAGCCTTCAACGCAAGCGTGCGGGACCAAAACGGTGTCCTCAAGGAAAACTCAGCACAGCAGGCGTTCGCCCGCTTGCAATCGCTGGGCTACATGGACATTGCCAAGGAACTCGGGCTCAACACTTACGACCTCGCTGAGGCGTACCTTGAAGGCGGCGACGCGCTCCAGGTCTACATCGACGCTATCCAGAAATACATCGACACTGGACCAGGGCTTTCCAACACGATTGCGGCCACCGACTTCATTGAGGAGCTGCAGAACCAAAAGGCCGAGCTTGAGGGCAACGAGGCCGCTATGGCGGAGTACGCGCAAGCGCACGCGGAAGCCGCCCGAGAGGTTACCGAGCATCGCGCCCACATGGACAAGGGCACCGAGGGACTTGACGCGAACGCAGAGGCGGCTAAAGAGGCTGCCGACCGCCAGCAAGAACTCGCTGACGCGCTCCAGCGCACGACCGACGAGTTCGCGGCCCTGTCAGGCTTCCTCGACGAGCGGGCCAAGTTGCGGGCCTACGAGCAGGCCGTTGACGACTTTGCGGCCACAGTGGCCGAGACTGGCGTCAACCTTGACACGGGCACCGAGGCCGGCCGTGATTTTGAGGCTAGCCTTGATGGCATCTTCAATGCTGCGCTAGCCGTGGCCGAGAGCCAGGACACCGCGAAGGGCAAAGTCGCGGCACTGCGTGAGGGCCTGCGGGACGCCCGCGCGGCGTTGGCAAACACACCGATGACGGCAGAGGAAAGGCAGGCGCTCCTTCAGCCGTTCATCGATGCCATCGCCGAGGCTCGCGGACTGACCAACGACATCAACAGCATCCCCGACAAGACGGTGACCGTCACCATCTATACCCAGCACAAGTCCGACGGCCGCGAGGGGGCCTATGGCGGTTACCCCGCAGCGACAGGCGGCCTCGTCAGTGGCCCCGGGGGGCCGCGGGACGACATGGTCCCGATGCGGTTGTCCAATGGCGAGTATGTGATCCAGGCGGCGGCCGTCAAGAAGTTCGGCGTGCAGTTCA
>CAYQMP010000363.1:0-2312 GCA_964418615.1 uncultured Chthoniobacter sp.
AGGATGCGGGCGGTGTCCTCGACGAGGCGGTCGACTTTGGGTGGCACCACGCCGATGCGGATGGTCGTGGCGTTGTCACCGATCCAGCCGTCTTTGATCACGCCGACGTCGAGCTTGAGGATGTCGCCGTAAGCCAGGCGACGGTCGCCGCCGATGCCGTGCACGACTTCCTCGTTCACCGAGATGCAAAGTTGGCCGGGGAATTTGCGGTAGCCGAGGAAAGCACTTTTCGCCCCGGCTTCGGCGATGAATTGCGCGCAGGCCTCGTCGATGTCGCGCGTGGTCATGCCCGGCGTGACGAGATTTTCCAACCTGTCGAGCACCCCGGCGGCGACGCGGCAGGCTTTGCGCATGGCCTCGATCTCGCGTTCGTTCTTGATCGGGATCATCGAGGACAAAAAGGGAAAGCGGGCAAACACGGGCGGACGGAGGCGGCTACTGTCCGCCGGCCAGATAGGCCGCAGTGCCGGCAATAACGAGGATACCGATGCCGGCCCAGATCCAGACCATGGCGTCGGCCGAGAGAACACGACCGCTGCCGCCCGCGGTGCGTTCGAAGCGTCCGCGGATTTTGCCGCGGCGCAGGAAGCCGTCATAGTGCCGCTGGAGCAGGTAGGTCTCCACCTGCCGCATGGTGTCGAGAGTGACGCCGACGATAATGAGCAGACCGGTGCCGCCGAAGAACTGCGCGGTCATGTAGGGCACGTTCATGCTTTGGGCGAGCAGCTGCGGGAGGACGGCGATGATGGTGAGAAAGACGGCACCGGCAAAAGTCAGGCGCGTCATGGTGTAATCGAGAAATTCGGCCGTCGGCTTGCCGGGGCGCACGCCGGGAATGAAGCCGCCGTATTTTTTGAGGTCGTCGGCGATTTGCGCGGGCTGGAATTGGGTGGCCACCCAGAAATAGCTGAAGAAGAAAATCATCGCGCCGAAGAGCACGTAGTGCGGCCAACCGGTGGCGAGCAGGGCCGAAAGCTCGTTGGCCCAGCGCTGCGTGGGGAAGGCCATGCTGAGGATGGTCGACGGGAAGAGCAGAATGGCCTGGGCGAAAATGATCGGCATGACACCCGCGTAGTTGACCTTGAGCGGCATGTATTGGGTCTGACCGCCGTAGACTTTGCGCCCGACCACGCGTTTGGCGTATTGCACGCTGATGCGGCGCGTCGCCTGGGTCACGGCGATGACCGCGGCTATGACAATAATGAGGAAGGCGATGAGAAGAACCAGGACAACCGGGCTGACCGGGGCCGCTTCGCCGCCGGAGGGAACGAAAGTGCGCCACGCTTGGATCAGGCCGGCGGGCAACTGGGCCAGGATGCCCACGGTGATGATGATGGATATGCCGTTGCCGATGCCGCGCTCGGTGATCTGGTCGCCGAGCCAGACGAGGAACATGGTGCCGGCGGTCAGCGTGATGACGGTGAGCAGACGGAATGGAAGACCCGGATCGGAAACGAGCGGAACACCGAGACGGTTGATGGTGTCCATGATCCCGGGCAGGAAGGGGTTCGACTCGGGGCTCTCGAAGGAAAGCGCCAAAAGGTAACCTTGGAAGAGGCAGAGGATGATGGTGACGTAGCGGGTGTATTGGGAAATTTTCTGGCGTCCGCCGTCCTCGCGCGAGAGCCGCCCGAGTCGCGGGATGACCGCGGTCATCAGCTGCATCATGATCGACGCGCTGATGAAGGGCATGATGCCGAGAGCGAAAATGGCGCAGTTGCCCAGCGCGCCGCCGCTGAAGAGATTGAAGAGCGCGGCCACGCCGCCCCCGGCCTGCGCGTCGGCCACGTTGATGAACCACTGGCGCAGGACCTCCGCATTGATCCCCGGGGTCGAGATGACCGAACCGGCGCGGACGATGACGATCATGGCCAGCACGAAAAGCACGCGCTGGCGCAGCTCGGGGATTTTGAAGATGTTGGTGAAAGCGGAGATCATGGGCTTTTTACAGGGAGCACGGCCGTCCCGGCCGTGTTTGTCGGAGGATCACGGGCGAGACGCCCGTGCCCCCTGATCGATCCGCTTCCACCGCGCTCATCCGCTCAGGAAATCGTGCCGCCGGCGGCTTCGATCTTCCGCTTGGCCGCTTCGCTGAATTTCGCGCCGGAAATGGTCAGTTTTTTGGTGATTTCGCCGCGGGCGAGGATTTTCACGCCGTCGATCGTGCCGCGAACGAGACCTTCCTTGCGCAAGGCGGCCTCGTCGACGGTCGCGCCGTCGGCGAAATCATTGAGGTCGTCGAGATTGACGATGGCATAAATCGTCTTGAAGGCCGCGTTGTTGAATCCGCGCTTGGGCAAACGGCGGATGAG
>CAYQMP010000364.1:0-2310 GCA_964418615.1 uncultured Chthoniobacter sp.
TGATCGTTCGTTGGTTTCGGGGACGAAAAATAGGATCGAAAAGTTCGGCGAAGGGCAAGGGGAGGTGCCATCAACGCTCCACGTAAAGGGTGTGGCAGATCCCGACAAGAAAAGCCGAAGAGATCGTTAGGGCTGAGCAACCGAATTGCGCGCCCTCGCCTTCCAAGGCTTTGCATGGCCCCGACTAAATGACGAATGATGCAGCGGTCGTTTGGTGATCTGCCGCCGCGGCCCCCTCATCCCCCGCGTCCGAGGAAACTGGCGCCTTGGGCGGCGACGAGTTGGCGGATGGTGCGGAAGGCGCCGGTGAGGGTGGGTTGGGTGGCGCGTTGGGGTTCACGCAAGCCGCGGAGCAGGAGGATGCCGAGCAGCACCGCGGTCGGCTTGATGACGAAGCCGATGCGGTAGGCGGTCAGTCCCGCCCCGGCGGCGATGAAGTGGGCCAGGAGCAGACCGGCGACGATCGGCGCCACCGCGGCGGCTAGCGAAGTCAGGGCCAAGTGCAGGCTCACGCCGGTCACTTTGGCCGACGCCGGCACCAGCTTGAGCAGGAAATTGAAGCTCGCAGCGAAGTAGGCCACGCTGACAAAGCCGCCGGCCAGCCACATCGGGTAGAGCAACCAGACCGTCTCGCGGCTGAGCACGGCCCAGAGATAGTTCAGCAACTCCCACAGGACCAAGCCGGCGACCAGCACCGGCAGGCAGCCGTGCTTGTCGACCTCCTTGCCCCAGAACCACCAACCGAAAATACCCGACCCCGTGGCCAGGATGACCAGGATGGTGAAGGTCCCCGGCGCGATCCCCAGTTCCTCGAAGCTGAAGACCGGCACGAAGGGTCCGGCAAAAGCCATCCAGAAACTCGTCCACGCGGCAAACACGATGAAGCGCATCAATCCCGGAGCCGCGAAGTTCTGCCGCAGTTGCGCGCCCCAGCCGTGTCCGACCACGTCGAGATGCTCGGCCGTGGTGCGGATGCCGTGTTGCCACATGAGGCTGCCGTAGCGCGCAAGCACGGCGAAGGCGATGAGCGCTTGATAGGGCCAGAGCGCCTGCCCGTCCCATTCGAAAAGGACCAGCGCCAGCAGGAGGAAAACGACGGTGCCCGCGTTGAGCCAGCGGTTGCGCCGGCCGAAGTATTTGCCGCGCAGTTTGGCGGGAACCCACGCGCGGACCCACGAAGTCCAGCCGACGCCGAGGAAGGCCTGGCTCAAGCTGGCCACGGCGAAGAAAAAAACAAAGAGGCGCGCCACGCCCCGCGGGTCATCGGTCGGCAGGTAGGGCAGGACCGCGACGAGCATGGTCCACATACCGATGTTCAGCCACCCCATCCCCAGCGCGAGGTCTTTGGGCGTGAGGAAGCGCGCCAGCCACGGCAGCACCACGATCTGCGCGGCATTGCTCCACATGGGCAAAGAAACGATCAGCCCGTAAGTCGCCTTGCCCAAGCCGTAGTATTGCGTGAGCAGTGCGGCGATGACGAAGTTGCCCGGCAAGGTGAGGAATTGCCACGGCATGGCGAGAATGCCCTCGCCGGTGCCGATCAGCAAATTTCGCCGGCCCGCGGCCCCGCTGGTCTTCAAGATCCCATCCGCTTAGCCAAGACCTTGCGGCGCGTAAAGCGGAGATTGCTTTGGCTCGCGCTTCTGCGTCAGGTTCTACATTCGTCGTGGGTGTAGTCGGGCGCGACGCGGTTTCCGACTCCGGATGTGCTATGATTGGTCGGAGTTGGCGAGTTGCAAGGGCCGAGATGTAGGCCGAGCTGATCGGAAAAACGGAACAAACAATCGCCGCCGCTCTCGCCATAAAATAAAGGCGGCAATGGCAACAGCACCCCAGACCACGGGCGCCTCGGGAATAGGGGCTAGTTCGCCGGAATCCCCGAGAAGCAGACCACCGTCGATGTTCTGGTTCGCGAAACGGATCTGCCCGAGTTGCGTCGAGGTCAGGCCGCCGGTGCCGAAGAGCAGTTTGGTCACATCGCTCTGCTGGCTGGCCACGCCCTGCCAGTTGGTGATGGTGAGCACCGCGTTGGTAGCCCAGCTGATGCCGGAGCTGTTGGCGAAGGTGATCGTGCCGAGCCCGCCGGTCGCCCCCATGTCGATGGTGGAATCGGCCGAGAGAGTCAGCGTGCCGAGCTCGTCGGTGTAGCGCGTGCCGCCGCTGCCGACGATGAAGGTGCCGCCGTTGAGGTCGAGATTGAGCGTGTCGCCCAGCACGTCGTCATCCCCGAGGACCACCGCACCGGCGCTGATGCGAAGATTGGTCGCGGTGACCGAGCCGGACAACGTGATCGTGCCCGCACCGCTTTTT
>CAYQMP010000365.1:0-2296 GCA_964418615.1 uncultured Chthoniobacter sp.
CATGGGCAGGACGGCGGCGGCGACATAGCCGTCGGTGAGGTGCTTGCCGCAGTAGGACCCGGCCCTGACCCATAGCGCGATGGCGTTGGGTGTGAGGGCGAGGGTTTTGGGGTGCGACCAGAAGCCGTCGTCGACCTTGAACCACGTCACGGTTTATTCCTCGGGGTTGTCGGGTGGAAAGAACTTGGGAGCGTCGAGGCGCAGCCTGAGTTGTTCGAGGCGTGACTGCTCGAGCGCCTGCTTGACGCTCTCGTGTACGCCGATCTGGAAGAACCAGGCTGGCACGCAACATGGGTAGTCAGACGGGCCGGGACTGCGGCACCAGGGGCACACGGCTGTCACGACGCTCTTGGCCTATCTCGGATGACGGCGGCGATGCCTTTGGCCCGGTTGCAGCTGCGGTGGGCGAGCGCCAGGTTGTCCAGATCGTCGGCGCCACCGAAGGCCCGTGGCTTGACGTGCTCAATCTCCCAAGGGTCGTGGTTGTCCCGACCTTGACCGCAGATGTAGCAGGCGCCGCCGTCGCGCATCACAATGGCCGCAATAGTGGCAAGGCGGTCCATTTATGAGCCAATGGCTCGGAGTGCCTGCTCGATCTCCTCGCCTGTCATGTCCTCATGGATGTCGACAAGCTCCTCAATTTTGGACCAAGTCGTCTCGTAGCCGTTGACGATGCGGCTCTGGGCGTCGACACGTCGCCGATAAGTCTTTATCTCCGTCTGAATTTCCTTTGGAGTGGCCCTGCGCACGGACTTCATGCGGGGCTTGTCGGCCGGGGCGTCAAGGTCGCGCACGGCCGATGGTAGGGCGGCGTGCTCTAGACCTGGCAGTCCGAGCTGCAGGGCTGCAGCTGCGCTGCTCATCTGGGCGTCTTGGATTCCGCGCACGACGGCGTTGTTGTCCTGCCGGAGTTTGGCGAACACGGCGCTCTCGACGTAATGGTCTAGGTCGGCAATGCTGTCGATGACGGCTTGGTCCACCTGGACCACATTGCCTTCCCGAATCTTCTGGACGACGTTGATGATGGCGTTGGAGATGTCAAGGCTCTTGCTCACAGGGTGCTCCTCAGGTAGGCCGTAATGTGGTCGGCGGCTAGTTGAAATCGGTCAGCAGCGGCCTGGAGTTGGCGCCGCTGGCTGTCAAATGGGGGGACGATTACGCCGTCTTCGTCCACGACGTGGGGGAGGTGCTGGCGCTCGGCGTCGCGGGAGAGCTCGTCGAGTTGGTTGATGACTTCGGTGAGTGGGGCTAGGACTAGCTCTTGGCTCATCATGGCTAGGTCGTCCGCGCTTAACCCTTCGGTCGGGTCCCATGGCTCCAGCCGCGGCGGCTCGGTCGGCCGCGTTGAAGTCCCGCTGCGCGTGCGGCCGTCAAGGCCGGTGATGGTGGCGTTGGTGTCAAGTGAGCAATTTTGCTCAGTTGATTGCAGGTCATAGGCCACCGTTCTCTGACTTGCACCAACCGCCGACGCGATGGCCCGCGTTGACAAGCCCGCAGCGCGAAGATCACACACAACTTCCTGGCGCTGCTGGCGCGGCAAAGCAATCCTTGTGCCGCCAAACTCGGCATCGCAAAGTGCATCCCACGACTGATAACCCAGCACGGACCAGGCGCGCTCCCGATAAAGCACCACCAAGTCATCCCAAATGCGTTCTACGCCTGACTTCACGCGGTCGACGCGACGCTTGGCCTCATCAAGTTCAATCATTAGAAAGGCACCTCCTTGTCGATGTCGGGCACTAGGCGGTAGGTGCGGGCGGGCTTGCCTGAGTTTCTGCCGCGGTTGTCGTCGCTGGTTGTCCACCCTGCGGGCTCTATTTCTCGGGCGAGGCAGAGGGCCCGGTAGGTGGGGCCTACGAGCTGGGGTTGGACCCATGCGGGTAGGCGGGCGCGGACGGTGTTGGGGTCAATGTGGCCGTCGTGCTCGAGGGCTACGGCGAGGATGACGCGCTCTATTTCGGTGCGGTGGTGGGCGTGGTCGTCGCTGTCGGCGATGAGGTCTAGGAGGCTGCCGGTGGCGGTGTCGACGGCCATTAGAACGGCGCCGCCTCGGCAGCCCACGGGTCGGCACTGGCGGCCGATGGGGCGGCCTGGCCTGCCTTGCACACCTTGGCGACCTCGTCGGCCGTGACCTCGGCCGTCGTGCGCTTCACGCCGTCCTTTTCCCATTCGCGCTGCTTGACCTTGCCCTGGATCAGGACGAGGTCGCCCTTGCGCAGCTGCTCAGCGGCGGCCTCGGCCTGGCGCCCGAAAGCGGTGACCTGCCACCAGGAGGTATCGGTGTCCTGCCAGTCGC
>CAYQMP010000366.1:0-2284 GCA_964418615.1 uncultured Chthoniobacter sp.
GCACGAGGCCTTTCTCCCGGGCTAGGTCGGCCATTTCGGCGGCCTGTTCCGGGTTTTCGGCGATGGGTTTTTCCACCAGCACGTGGCGTCCGGCCCCGAGAAGCTTCATGACCATCTCGTGGTGCAGGTTGGTCGGAGCCGCCACGGAAACTGCGTCGCAGCGCTGGATCAGATCGTCGAGCGAGGTGGCGGCGCTGCCGCCGAATTTGCGCACGGCTTTTTCCGCGGCACGTGGATCGGCATCGTAAATCGCGGTGAGTTCGGCGTTGTCCAGTTCCCCGTAGATGCGCGCATGGTTCCAGCCCATGCTGCCGACTCCGACAACCCCGGCGCGAAGTTTGCTGCTCATGATTTCACTCCAATGATGGATATTTTGTGTTCGTCGGCCAAGGCGCGGAGGCGTTCCGGCTCGACGAGAAGGGTGCGTCCGGCTTCGACGGCGAGTGATGCGAGGCCGGCCGACGCACCCGCTTCTAGGGTATGTGGGCCGATGACCGGCACGTCGAAGCGGAAATCTTGGTTCGGTTTGGAGACCTTGACCGCGACGGCTTGGCCTCGTCCGAGGGCGGCGCCGCGTTTGATTGCTTCATTGGTGCCCTCGAAGCCCTCGACGGCGAGGACCGTGCCGTTGCGGACCACGACGGTCTGCCCGATGTCGAGTCGGCTGACTTCCTTGGCAATGCGAAGGCCGAAGGCGACGTCATCGTGGGTCCGGCGGCGCGGCTTGGGTCCGGCAAAGTGACCCTCCGGTGCGAGAAACTCCTCGAGGAAGGTGGTGGCGGGCAGCAGTTCGACTCCCGCTTTGGCGAGTTGGTCGGCCACCGCGCCGAACAGCGTCTCGGCGTTGCGCTCCTTGAGCTTGGCCAGCACGAGGAGGGCGGCGAAATCGGGGCGGAGGTCGAAGAGATTTTTGGGCGCGATTTGTCCGGCCATGATGGCCTGCCGTGCGCCGCTTTCCTTGGCGTAGGCGGTGAGTTTTCCCAACTGTCCGACCCGCAGCCAGCGCAGGTCGTCGACTTTCGAGGCAAGGGCCGGATCGGTTTCGCCCTCGAAGGCAGCAGCGCAAAGGCGTTTGACTCCCCGACGGCGCGCGGCCTCGGCGAGCTGGAACGGATAACGTCCGTTCCCGGCGATGATGAGAAGCGTGTCGGGCGTGCTCAACGCGCTGAATTCTCGGGTGGCTCGCGTGGATCCGCGAGAGTTTTCAGTGTTCCGTGTTCGGTTTTTAGGGGAGGCGGCGGCTGTTTTTAACTCTGCGCTTCGCTCTCGAGGGGGTTCCAGAGCTTGTGGAAACCAAGTCCCTTGAAGTCTTTCGGGTTACCGGTGGCGAATTCGTCGACTCCGGCGTGGCGCAGAGTCAATCCCAAGCGGATGTCGATGACGCGGCGGAATGCGAAGTTGGCGCGCTGGGTCCAAGCCCAGACTTCGTCCATGACCGGTGCCGATTCGACCAGCCGCCAGTTGCGATTATTGCGCAAAGCCTGGCAGTAACGTCCTGCCTCTGCTGGAGACATCGGGTTGCGGAAGATTTTGGCATTACACAGCTTGAGAAACACTTCGAGCAGCATCACCTCCGCAATGGCGATGTCGCGGCGCGTGGCAGCATTCTCGAGAAAATCCCGCGCCGCAATATGGTGCGGGGAGTCTTCGTTCGCCGAATGGACGACGATGTTGGTGTCGAAACTGGTCACGCGTCGTCGCGGGCGGCGAGGTCCCAGTCTTCTTCGGGGATCAGCGGTGCACCCATGCGACGCGCTGCCGGCAGCTTCCAGCGTTTCGCGGCAACTCGTCCCGCGGGATAGTCGCGCACCATGGTCTCCAGCCCGCGTCGCACCACCTCGGCGAAACTCATTTCGTTCTCGGAGGCGATGCGCTTTGCCTCGTCGTAGAGGTTGTCGGGAAATTGGATCTGCGTTTTGACCATGATGGCAAAATGCCACTACTGTGCCTTTTAGTCAACTTATGTCCGGTATGGCTGGAATGCGGGCAAGGCAAACGGCATGGTGTGCGGTCGATGAAGCGGGCAATTCACTGGTTCCGGAGGGATTTGCGGATCACGGACAACACGGCGCTGGCTGCGGCGGCAAAGGAGGCGGAGGAAGTGGTGCCGGTCTATGTGGTCAGCGATTGGAAGACAAAGCACCGTTGGACGGGCGCGCCGCGGCAGACGTTTCTTTGCGGTTCCTTGGCGGCGCTGGACGGGAATTTGCGGGCCATCGGAAGCGGGTTGGTTGTGCGCGATGGCGTGGCTGAGGAGGCGTTGGTCCAATTGGCGCGGGAAACG
>CAYQMP010000367.1:0-2275 GCA_964418615.1 uncultured Chthoniobacter sp.
CGGCTTCCCACTCCACCGGCGCCACGCACTTGCCAAGGTCGGCGTCATCGCACGGCATGCCGGTGGCGGACCCGCAGGCCGTCACGGCCGAGGCGGGCACCAAACCGGTGCGAAGCAACGGGATGTCCCTGGCCTCGAACCCGAACCAGGGGAGACTTTCGGTCGAAGCATACATCGCCGCGGCTCCGGCCCATGGGGAATCGTCATAAGCCGCGGTTTCCCACCCGAAGAGGCGCTCCCGCTCGTCGCTAATCTCCATCGGTCCGAGCGTGCCGGAAGCTCGCCACGCGGTCCGCCCCAGCCAGCCAGCCGGGCGGGCCTTCCACGACGTGTCGGTGCCCGCCACGAATGCCGTCCCGTTTTTCGCAGTGCCGGAGAGTTCCGCGATCATCATCTGATGCACCGAGGTGTTTGCTCCCGTGCTGTAGCCGTAATGCATGACGATGACGGCCAGCACATGCTCCCCGGCGGTCAGTTCCAAAGGCCACTCGTCGTATTGCGCCGACCGGTGGTCGCAGCGCGAGGGCCCCCAGCCGACGAGGCGGCCGTCCAGATAGGCGCGGTAGCGGGTGTCGGCGAAGATGCGCCACACCGCCTTGCCGACATCGCCGGTCAAACGGAGGGTTTTTCGAAAAAGAACGCAGCCATTCTTCCGTCCGTTGAAATACTCCGCGTCCCCCGAATCCCAGATGGGGAGCGTCGCGGGGCCGAAGGCCGGCGGCATGGAACGCGATGGTTGCTGGTAAAAAGGTTTCAGCGGGCGGGTATTTGCAGGTTAAACAGACGAACCGATCAAGCCGCTTCGCGGCTTGCACTTCGTATTGCATTAGTAGCAATACCCGTGGCGAAGCAACAGGAATCTTCTTCCCTGCGGAGCGGACAAGGCTTGCTTGAAGGCATACTTCAACTTCCCTGCACGACGCCGGTGGCCGATTCGGTTGACGCCTGGCTTTTGTTACTATAGCAAATTTTCATGTTTTTACTCCCCACACCTCGTCCCGGCCGCGCCCTCCCCTGCGCAGCGGCTTCCATCTGCCTCTTTTTGTCCGCTTGCCAGGACCGGGAGGTTGCCCATGAAGCACCTGTTCCGACCTCGCCGCCCCCCGGCGCGGAGAGTTACAATCCGGCGCCTTCCATGATGTGGAACCCGGTCGATGGCGCCGAGGACTACCGCGTGCAGTTGGCTTCGGACCGCGACTTCAAGGAAGGCCTGATCGAAGACCGCACGCCGATCCCGCGCTACGTGGCCGGGCGTGGATTGGCGCCGGGAACCTACTATTGGAGAGTGGCAGCCGTGGTCGGGGGGAAGCCGGGCGCCTACTCCTCCGCCGCCAGCTTCACCGTGCAGTCCCACGAAAAAGTTTTCAACGTGCCCGCGGATGCCGACCTGGCAACGATCCAGCGGATCGTCCGCGAAGCGGCGTCCCGGGCTCCGGCACGGGTGGTTTTTGCCGAAGGCGCACATTACCGCGTGATTCCCGAGCGCCGTCTTTTCAATCTCTCCGGGGTGACCGATCTGGAACTCGACGGGAACGGTGCCACTTTTGTCATCGGCAACTACTCGGCGGGGTTCATCCACCTCAACCGCTGCCAACGTGTCACGGTGCGCAATTTTGCCATCGACTTCGGCCCCTTGCCGTTCTCGGTTGGCACGGTGCAGGAAGTCGATCTGGCCGACGGGACTTTCACGCTGCAAGCTGATGCGGGGATGGCCGAATTCGACGCCCCCCACATGCTGGAAGGCTGGGAGTTCGGAGTCATTCTCGACGCCGGCACCCCCGGCCGCATGAAGAGCGGAACGTCTCTGGTCATACCGGCCAAGGCCCCGCCGGTGAGGGAAGGCAACCTGGTCAGGATTGCGCTGCCCGACAAGGAACGGTTGGCTACCCTCGCCCCGGGGGACAAATTCGTGCAATTCGCCCGCAAAGGCGGGGCTTCGCTCTTCGGGAGCGAAGACTCCGATGAACTCGCGTTTCTCGACAACACCACCTACGCGGCGCCGGCACTGCACTACTCGCTGCTCCAATGCAGCGATGCCAAGGTGCTCGGTGGCCGCAGTATCATGCGGCCCGGGCGCTGGTTTGGAGGCAATGCGGACGGGGTGCATGTGCGTTCCAGCCGGATCGGGCCCTGGATTGAAGGCTGCACCTTCGAAGGGATCGGGGACGATGCCGTGGCCATCTACAGCAAGGGCATCGTCATCCTGGACAAGCCTTCCGACACGACCCTGCGGCTGGACAAGGGCTTTTTCAATTTGGAGCCCGGATCATCGTTC
>CAYQMP010000368.1:0-2266 GCA_964418615.1 uncultured Chthoniobacter sp.
CGGCCACGTGGTGGTGGCCACGCTGCACACCTCGTCCGCCTCGCAGACCGTGCAGCGCTTTCTCAAGCTCATCCCCAGCGAGCGCCTCGACAGTTCACAGGCCAGCTTGGCCGACTGTCTGAAGTTGATCATGTGCCAGCGGCTCATGGTCGACGACAAGCAGGGGAAACGTTTCCCCATCCACGAGGTCCTCCTGCAATACGACGGCGTGGTCAACATCATCCGCCGCGGCGACTTCAAGAAACTCGACCAAGAATTGGAGACCGGCTTCAAGCGCGGCATGTTCAACTTCGAAAAAAGCCTGCAGATCCGCGAGGCCGAGGGTTTTGTCAGCACGACGAAAGTGGTCTCCTCCGGTTTCAGCGAGGAAGAAGTCGAATCCTATCTTTCCAAACAGGAGGAAATCGCCCTCTAAGCCATGCTCGACCAAGTCAAAGCCGTCCTCAACTTCTCCGCCTTTCGCCCGGAGCCGGACGATCCGTCTGCCTCGTGGAGGAGTCGTTTTCCCAAGAAGACGACCGCTCTCCTCCACGTCGGGCGCAACAGGCTCGACTACTGTCTGGTTGATGCCAAGGGCGAGGTGACGCCCGGCGAGGAGAAAGACGGCGATTACAAGGAGGTCTTCAAAGAGTTGGGTCCGGTCATCAAATCCTCGGTCCACGACGGGTGGTGTGTTATCTCGCTCGACACCCGCTATGTCATCAGCATCGAGACCAACCTCTCGCGCAAAAAAGGGTCGGAGGAGGCGCTGCGCAAGGAGCCGCGCAGCGTGCTCCACGCGCGCTACGAAAAGGGGAAGCGCTATGCCGTGACCCACAATCCCGAAACCAATTCCAGCCTCCTGCTGGCCATGGACGAGGAGAACATCAAGAAGGTCGAAGGATTCTGCAAAGAGCAGCAGCTCAAGATCGGACGCATGTGCTGCGGCACCTACGTCCTGCTCCGCCACGCCCTCGCCGCGACGAACACGAAGAAAGGCTCCGAGGCGCCGTTCAGCGCGCTCTACATCATTTGTTGCCACGGTTCGGTCTGCGCTCTGCTGCAGGAGAAGGACAACTGGATGGAGCTGCGCTCGCGCCCGGATCTCTTCACCGACGACCTGCAGCCGTTGCTCGAGTTGCTCACGCCTTTTGCGGAACGCCTTTCGCCCGGGGCATCATTGGTCTTGGCCTGCGACGAGCCGGTGGATGGCCTCGCCGAAAAGGTGACCGGGCTTTTTCCCGGGCACGCGCTCAATGACCTGACCGAGCCCGGCCTGCTGGCCGGCATTCTTCACAAACGCTGACATGCTTGTTCCCGATACCGCCATAGACGACTTCAAGACCGGCCGCAAGGACATCGCACCGCCCTTGCCGATGATCATGCGGCTCGTCCCGCTGCTCTTTTACCTCTCTCTGCTTTTCCTTGCGGTCGTCGGGTCGCTTGCTTCGGTGCACGCCAAATTCGCCTCCGACCACCGCAACGCGCTCTTGGGGCGCATCGAGGAATTGAAAAAGGAAATCGAAGGTATCAAGACGGAAAAGACGGCATTGGAAAACGAAATAGTGGAGGCGACCGATCTCGAAGCTTGGGTGCTCGCTTCCATTCCGCTCCAGCCGCTCGTTGTGGCGATCATCCGTAGCATCGGGCCGCAATCGGAAATCGTGGATTTCACTCTTGAACGCGATGCCGAGACGCCGTCCCAGCTGCGCATCTCGATGAAGCTCAACACGGTTTCGGACAAGCAGATCGAGCAGACGCTGGAGGTGATCCGCGGGCTCAACTACCGCGAATTTAACCCGACCCAGACGCGGGTGCAGGGCAACCTCGACTACAAGGCCAGCCTGCTCTGGCAGGACCCGACGTCCAACCGGCAAACGCCGGAAGAACGCAAAGCCCAAGGGGGTGCCACGCCATGAACCCGAAACAACTCGGTGCTATTCTCGTTCTGGCCGGCATTCTCATCGCCGTGCAACTCGGCATGACCTTCCAGAAAAAGGCGCGCACCATCGACGTGGAAGTGGAGAAGGCCCGCGCCGAGGAAAAAGCCCTCGAGACACAACTCGGGGTGGAGAAAGAGCTTCTGGCCGATCTGCAGCGGCAGTCCGCCGACCTTCTTGCCTTCGTGGCTAAGTGGAAACCCTACTTCGCCCTGATGAGCGAGCAGCAGTCGGCCGAAACCGGTATCAGCATGATTGTCCGCGAGCAGGCCATGCTCACACTGTCCCAGCGCTACGAGCAGGGGCCGCACAATATCAGCAACAAGGACATCGACGCTCTGCCCGTT
>CAYQMP010000369.1:0-2263 GCA_964418615.1 uncultured Chthoniobacter sp.
CGGATTCTCCGCGTATTTGATCGTGCCGTCCGGACGGTGGAAGAACCACTCGGGATGATCATGCACGTAGGGATGATCCGGAGAGCAATTGAGGGCAAAATCGAGCGCGATCTCCAGTCCGCGCTTCTTCGCCTCCCCGACCAACCATTCGAAATCCTCCAGCGTCCCGAGTTCCGGCGCGACATCGCGGTGTCCGCCGCCGTGCGGACATCCCTGATGACGGTTGCCGATGGCGTAGGGCACGCCCGGGTCCCCGGGCTCGCATTCGAGCGCATTGTTACGTCCTTTGCGCTTGGTCGTTCCGATCGGGTGGATGGGCGGAAAGTAGACCACGTCAAAACCCATCGCTTTGGCGTCGTCCAAGCGCCCGAGACAATCGCGGAAGGTTGAGCCACGATCCCCATGTCCCTCGGCCGAGCGCGGGAAAAATTCATACCACGCAGCGAAGAGCGCCGCTTTGCGCTCGACCATGATGCGTCCGAATGGACGGAACTCGCTGCCGATTGAGCGGTCGGGATATTTGGCCATCATCGCAGCCAAGTCCCCACGCGCCGCGATGGCCTGCGCTTTGGTCCTATCCGCCTTGCGCAGTTCCTCCGCCGCACGGCGCAGCACGGCGGCATCTGCTTTGTCTGCCCGCGCGGCGCCTTGCTCGAGAAGATGGACACCTTCCAGCGATTCCGAACCGAGATCCTCTTGTCCGCCTTCGTATTTGCGGCGGAATTCGTCGCGCCATGTTTCGTAGGTGTCCAGCCAAGCTTCGACGGTGTATTGGCAATCGCCGATTTCCGTCGCTGCGAAGGAACCGAACCAGACGTCGTTGTCACCGGGCTTCATCGGTGATTCGTGCCATTTTCTCGCGCCTACCATCCGCCACTTGAGCGCGGCGGCGATGACATCGTGTCCGTCCTTGAAAATGTCCGCGGTGACGTGCACCGGATCGCCGGCCAAGCGCTTGATCGCGTAGCGTCCGCAATCGAGGAGCGGATGGACGTTTTCGATAACGACGGCAGTTTTCTTCATCTTGCGGCGGCGCGAATCGCTCCGGCCAGAGGTTGCCACGCGGGATCGGCCTCGCAAAGCACGGCCAGCCGCTCGGCCGCCACCGGGATGTGGGCGAGAAACGCGGTTTTGCCTTTGGTTCTCCCCAGAAATCCGTAGGCCCCGAGCGCCTGCATCAGTCTTTGGCGCGCGCCGGCGTGGAGCTCCTTTTGCCATGCCTCGCGATCGGTGCGCCCAGCCAGATCGGCGTAAATCGCGGACAATTCCTCGCGCTCCTCCGGCGTCATGGGCACGTAAGGATCATAAAGCAACGAGGCCACGTCGTATCCGGCCAACCCGGCGCGCATGCCTTGAAAATCGATCAAAGTAACCTCCCCGTCGTGTACCATGACGTTCTGCGACTGCAGATCGCGATGGACCAAAACGCGGGGCATGGCGGCCAACTCCTCCGCTTGGGCGTCCATCGGAACAGCCTCGCGCCATTTTGCGGCCGACTCCGTGCCGAGGAAGTTGTTGAAAAAATAGTCCTGCTCCCAGCGATAGAGCGCAGCGTCGAATGGTTCGCGCAACACATGCTCGGCGGCGGCTGTCTGCAGATCGAGCGCATGCATCCGCACCGCTTCGCGCAGCGCCTTGGTATAAAGCTCCCGCCGCAGCGGCCACGGCTCTTCACGATGCGACCAAAGGTCCTCCGTGCCGGCATCCTCCATGAGCAGCCGGCGCCACTGCTCGTCGTGGGCCAACACCGCAGGAACCCGGACGCCTTGGCGATGCAGAAAATCGGCGCAGTGCGCGTAGCGGCTGTTCTCCGCTTTCTCTGGTCCGTAGAACACCGCAATCAGACCCGACGCTTTGCCGCGTCCGCGCCAGAATTGTCGGTCGGATCCCCCGTGGTTGACCGGCACCCACTCGCCGCCCGCGGCGGCGGGATAGACCGACTCCACCCAGGCGAAAAGCTCGTTCATACCACCGTGACCTTCACCTCGCCGGCTGCGATCATTCCCTCGCGCACCACGGAGCCTTCCACCGTTGCGCCCGGCTCGACGCGGGAACCGGCCCAGAGAATGGAGTCCGTGACATGCGCACCCGCGCCGACGTGGCAATCCGGTCCGCACCAATTCCATCCGTCGAGGACCGCATCACCCGAAACCTCTGCACCCGGCATGCGCCAAACCGGCCAACCGGACGGCGCTGTGCACGGCGGCGCGACCTTCACCTCGCCCGAGGCCAAGTCGGCGTGGATGCGCCTGTATTCCTCGAC
>CAYQMP010000370.1:0-2253 GCA_964418615.1 uncultured Chthoniobacter sp.
GATGCTGATGGAAAGGGCGAAGTTCAGGCGCATCATCATGCCGGAGGAATAGGTGTGCACCGGCATGGAGAGATAATCGCCAAGCTCGCAAATGTCGCGGACGCGTTCGGTGTAGGAAGGCCAGTCGGATTTGGGCACGCCCATGAGGACGGCGCGTGCTTGGATATTTTCCAGGCCCGTGGCCTGCGGTTCGAGTCCGACACTATGGTCGATGATGGCGGCGAGGCGGCCCTGCGAAGAAACCCGGCCTTCGTTCGGGCGGTAGATGCCGGCCATGGTGCGCAGAAGGGTGGATTTGCCGGACCCGTTTGCGCCGATGACGCCGAGTCGGTCGCCGTCCTTCAGTTCCAGCGAGATGTTTTCCAGTGCCTGGACCACAAAGTGATTGGCGGCATCGCGGGCGAGCCGTCCGCCCGTGCCGAAGGAAATGAGCTGCTTTTTCAGCGATTGCGAGCCGATCCCGTAGACACGGAACCTGACCGAAACATTGTTCAGCTTGAGAAAAGCGGACATGGGTTCAGACCAAATAGGCCACGCGGTGACCGGCCCGGCGCATGAGCCATGCCGCCGCCGCCGCGGCGAGGAGGTTCGCCGCAAGCAGGAAAGACCACGTCAAAACCGAGGGCGCTTCGCCGATGAGTGGGCCGCGGATCGCGTCGACCATGTGGAAGAAGGGATTGAAGTCGGCGAAGGCGGCGCGCGGACCGAGCATGGATTTAAGGAACATGATCGGCGTGAGGAGCATGGCGACTTGGAGGAGATTGGTCACCAGATGGGGGATGTCGCGGAACCGCGCGCAAATGATGGCCAAACAGAGTCCGGTGCTGAAAAGGAGGGTGCAAACCAGCACGAAGCCGGGAACGGCCAGCAGGTGCGTTGCCGATGGCCTCAGTTCGCAGGCGATGGCAACGACGAGGAAGACGACAAGATTGGTGGCGAGAATGAGCGCATTGCGGGCCACAGCCTGCAGAACGTAGATGGCAATGGGCTGTGGCTGATTGCGGATGAGAGCACTGTTGAGGATGAAGGCCGAGCAGCACTCGGTGATGCTCACCGAAACAAACCACCAGGCCATGAAGCCCGCGGTCAGGTAGGGAATGAAAGTTTTGAGCGGCTGGTTGAAGACCGTGCCGTAAACGACGGACAGACCGCCGACGAGAATGCCTAAAGTAAAAAGAAGCCACAGCGGTCCGAGCACCGATCCGCGGTAGCGAGCGCGGATGTCACGGCGGGCGAACCACCACCAGATGCGCCACTGGCGGAAGGCTTCGGTGATGGAGGTGGTTGAAGACATGGAGGAGGTGACGGGTAGCGTGTGACGAGAGGGGCTGAGAGACTAAGAGACCAAGCAACTTGGGGAAAACGGGGCACGCTGCCGCACTTGGTCGATGCGATGATGACCGGCGGGTTCGGAGAGGCGGTTTCCGCTCCAGCATCTGGCGCTGCCGGGGCGCGGATGAGGATTCTGGCAGGAGTGCGGGACCCATCTGAAGGAAATAAGCGGGATGCTGGCGCCTTTATCGCCCATATTTTTAGGAATCCGTGAGCGAAGGACCGAATCCGCTTAAAAAGTTCGAAGTCGCCATCATCGGCGCGGGATTTGCCGGCCTTTGTCTGGCGATCAAGCTCCAGAAGGCGGGGATCAGAGACTTCGTCGTCCTTGAGCGCGGAAATTCGGTCGGCGGGACTTGGCGGGACAACACGTATCCGGGCTGCGCCTGCGATGTCCCCTCGCACTTTTACTCCTATTCCTTCCGGTTGAACGGCGAGTGGTCGGAGGTTTTTCCGCCGTGGCACGAGATCCGGGACTACCTCTCCGGCTGCGTCAACCACTACGGCCTCGAGTCGCATCTGCGGTTGCGGACCGGAGTGGAGGAACTTCGTTACGACGAGGCTCGTGGCTGCTGGGACTTGAAGCTGGATGATGGAACGCAGCTGCACGCCCGCTTCGTGGTGGCGGCGACGGGGCCTTTGACCAAGCCGTTGGTGCCGGAAATTGCGGGGTTGGACAGCTTCAAGGGCCGCGTCATGCACTCCGCGCGCTGGGATCAAGATTACAATCTGCACGGCAAGCGGGTGGCGGTGATTGGAACGGGAGCGAGCGCCATTCAGATTGTTCCGGCCATCGCCGACCGTGTCGCGCACCTCGATGTGTATCAGCGCACGGCTCCGTGGGTTTTGCCGCGTTTGAACCGCCGTTACCGGAGCAAAGCACGGTGGATTTACCGGCACTTCCCTGCGGCGCGGCGCTTC
>CAYQMP010000371.1:0-2235 GCA_964418615.1 uncultured Chthoniobacter sp.
CGCAGATCATGATGGGCTTTTCGGACATCTTGCTCAAACAGCCCTACATGGCGCTGATTCCCTTCGGGGCGATCTTCCTGCTGATCAAATACTGGGGAAAAATTTACGCCAATCCCCCGATGCAGCGCTTCTTCTCCAGGATTCCCAGCGTCGGCAAGCTCATCACCAAGACCGCGGCCATGGTCAGTTTCCGCATCCTCGCCCTCCTGCTGCAAGCCAACGTGCGCGTGGTTTCCGCGTTGGAAATCGCGGCCAAAAGCTCCGGACACGTTGACTACGAGGAATTCTACCTCAAGGTGCGTGACCATATCCAAGACGGTTTGTCCATGCCCGAGGCCTTCCTCATGGAATGTCACCGTTTGGGCGAGGACGGCCGCGGCATTGCCGCCGTGGTGCAAATGGCCGGCGAGACAGGCAGCATGAACGAGGTGCTCGACCAAATCGCGACCGATTACGAGGAGCAACTCGACCTCATGTCGGCCCAGATCGACAAGTTGCTCGAGCCTTTTGTCCTCGTCATTCTCGGCACCGTGGTCGGCGGAATCATCTACGCCATCTACGGACCCATTTTCGGACTGAGCAAGGTGCTCCTGCCGCAAAAAGATGGCAAGCCGCCCGGGGCCTCGGCGCCGGCCGTCCCGGGGCGGTAGCCATGATCACTCTCGTCCCACGGGCCGACTCGGTCACCGGCCGTGTTTTGCACGGCATCGGACGTCTCTTCGGCCTGCGCTCGGAAACGGTCTACTCGCGCACCATTCTGCTCGTCGCGCTCATCCAGTTCATTGTGCTCGGCTTGGCCGTTGTGCTCGTGTGGCTGGCGGTGACCAACCAGTTCCGCCGGGCCGACGAACAGGAGTTGCTCTCCGCGGCCCGGAGGGTTCAGAGCTATTTCCAGTCGCAGCCCGGTATCCCGCCCATCGTGCTCGCTCCACGTGCCTCGGACCTCATCGGACGCCGCGTCTACGTCCGTCCCTCCACCGGTGTCGAGGACGGAAGCCGCATCCGCCTGCTCGAGAATCCCGGAGGTGTGCCCGATGCCGTTTTCGAGTTCAGCGGCGGCGGCACGACGGGAGAGGTGGTGGTCGCGGGCGCCGTATCGTTCTACGAGACGGGCCTCGTCGCCGCCCGGACTTTCGTCGTCGGTCTGGCCGTGGCGGGAGGTCTCATGCTGCTGGTCATGCTTTTCGTCGTCGATCGCACCATTGTCGGACGCATCCAATTGCTGGCCGACAAAGTCGAAGGCGAGAAGGATGCCGAGCGGTTGCCGGTCAAACTCGAATATCCGGGCGACGATGAATTGGCCATGCTGGCCCGCAGCATCGAGGAGCTGGCCGTGCTCGTGCAGCAGGCCGAGCGCGAATACCGCCACGTGGTCGAGGACCAGACGGAAAGCATCTGCCGTTTCGACCGCGATTGGCGCATCACCTTCAGCAACCGCTCGTTCGAAGCCTTGTGCTCCCTGCCTCCGGTCGGACGTAAGGCGGCGTTGGAGGCCTGTCTGGCCACGGATACCTTCCGCATGCTCCGCGATACGGTCGCAAGCCTCGGACCGGAGAAATCCGTCGCTTTGTTTACCAACGCCGTGCCCAAGCACGGTGCGGCCACCACGTGGTATCGCAGCACCGTGCGGGCCAACTTCGACGGCGAGGGAGATTTCGCTGGTGGTCAGTGGATTGCCGCGGACGTCACTTCGGAAGTGCTGGCTCGCAAAAAACTGCAGGAGTCGGAGAAGCAGCTGGCCCTTCTGTCGGGAAGATTGATGCATCTGCAGGACGAAGAACGGCGGCGTATCGCCCGCGATTTGCACGATTCCACCGCGCAGGCCCTTTCGGCACTCGAGATGAACACCAGCTTGCTGGAAGCGTCGGCGTCCGATGAGAACAGCCGCCGCATTGCGGGGGAGACGCGGGCCATCAGTCGTCAAGTCTGTCAGGAACTACGCAATATCTCCTACCTCCTGCATCCGCCCTTGCTCGAGGAGAAGGGACTGCTCTTCGCCATCCGTTGGTTCACCGATGGCTTTACCAAGCGCAACAACATCCCAGTCTTCCTCGACATTCCCGACGACTTCCCGCGTCTGCCGCCGGACGAGGAGACGGCGCTTTTCCGCATCGTCCAGGAAGCGCTGGGCAACATTTACCGCCATGCCGGCGCGACCAAAGCATGGATCACACTGCGGCGAGGGGAGGATGGTGCCGTTGCGCTGGAGATCCGCGACAATGGCGAGGGATTGCC
>CAYQMP010000372.1:0-2229 GCA_964418615.1 uncultured Chthoniobacter sp.
AGCTGCGCGCTCCGCGGTGACCGAAGGGGTGGTCAGCAGTGCTGGATTTTGGGCCGACGCTTGGGCCCTGCGCGCGATTTGCGAGTGGCAGACGGGGGCACGGGAGCAGGCGGTGGAAAGTCTGCGCCAAGCAAGGAGACTGTCGCGTGTTTACCGCGATGAAATGTCAGCCGCCGAGGCCATGATTTTGTCCCCTGAGCAAGTGGATGTCTTCGTCGAAATTTCCGGGGCTTTTTCCGGGACAGTGGATTTCCACGACCCATAGGTCAGAGCGTTCCACAGGAATACCCGCTGATTGCGCCGGCTCGCAGTGTGTTCGGCGGCGAGGCGCGAGGCCTTGGAGGGCGATGGAAACAGCTGCGGATCGATGGAAAACGTTCCGTCAAAGAACCAATCAGCCAACGGTGCACCGAATCCTTTTTTGGGTCGCTTGATGATGCCGGTTGGCAGGAGTCTGCGCGCGGCTTCCTTGAGCAGAAATTTGGTTTGCCCTTTACGCAATTTGAGTTCCATCGGCAGGCGCCGGCTGAAATCGACGACTTCGATGTCGAGCAAAGGACAGCGCACCTCGAGTCCGTGGAGCATGCTGGCGCGGTCGACTTTGGCTAGGATGTTTTCCTGCAAGTAGAAGCGGATGAAAAACGAGGTGCTTCGGTCCACAAGTGTCTGGCCCGCGGATTCATCCCACGCTTCGATTGCTTCGCTGTAGATCTGCTCGAGCGAAATTTCCTCCTGCAGGAGGTCGCTCAAGTCCGATGGATCGAGTCCGGCCATCATGACAGGCGGTTGCAAAGGCGGAGGCTGGGCGATGGAGCGCGCGAACCTTTTGGCCGCGTATTCCGCGCTGAGGTAGCGGCGTGAAACAGGCAATCGGTCGGCCAGAGCGATGATAGCCGGGTGCATCGACTTCGGAACCAACCGGTGAAGACGGTCGGCCCATTGCTGCGCGGGAAACATGGCGTAGCCGGCGAAAAGTTCATCACCTCCCTCGCCGCTGAGCGCCACTTTGACGTGCCGGCGGGTCAGTTCCGATAGCAAGTAGGTCGGTAACAGCGAAGCATCGCCGTTGGGTTCACCTAACGAGCTGAGCAAGCTCGGCAGAATCCTGCATGCCCGCTTGCGGGTGAGAGTTTCGGTCTGGTGCCGTAAACCCAAGTGCCGCGCGACCGTCTCTGCGTGCCTCGTTTCATCGTAGGACGCCGCATCGAATCCGATGGTGAATGCCGGGAGGGAGGACCCTTGCGAATTACCGGCTGCGAGGGCGGCGACCAAGGAAGAGTCGAGACCTCCGCTCAGCCAAAGTCCCACCGGAACATCGGCGCGAAGTCGGCGTCGGACGGCGCGGGTCAAAAGTTCCCGCAACTCCTCGCAACGGTCGGCCATCGATCCGGCGTGCACTGGTGCCGGCTCGTAATGCCAGTAACGCCAAGTGCGCAGCCGGCCCGTGCCGATTTCATAGACGAGAGAGTGCCCACCGGGGAGTTTGGCCACACCTTCAATCATGGAAAGCGGCGCGGGCACGTGATTCCATGCGAAAAACTTACGCACCGCCACGGGGGAAATGCTGCGCGGGACTTCCGGATGCTGCAGCAGGCCGGTCAGTTCGGAGGCAAAAGCGAAAAAGGCGTCGACCGACCGATGGTGGTAATAAAATGGTTTTTTGCCGAAGCGGTCACGGCTGGCGAAGAGTCGCCGGCGTGCGCGGTCGTAAATGGCAAAGGCCCACATGCCGTTGAGCCGATTGACCATGTCTTCGCCCCACTCTGCGTAAGCAGCGAGTAGGACTTCGGTGTCCGAGTGGTCCGAGCGAAAGTAATGTCCGCGCTCCTCGAGAATTCGGCGCAACTCCGGGGCGTTGTAAATCTCGCCATTGAATGTGACCACGAGGTTGCCGTCCGCGGAAACCAACGGCTGCGCGCCGCCGGGCAGATCGACGATTTTCAGGCGGCGGTTCCCGAAATAGATGGCGCCCTCTCGCCAGAAACCCTCACCGTCCGGGCCACGATGAGCGAGTTTGCGCGTCATGCGCTGCAGATCGTCCGGGGTCCCCGGGCCGATGAATCCGGCGATGCCGCACATGGAATTGCTATACCATGGACCCTTCGCGCTCGGCGCGGCGTTTTTCCGCGATCATGCGGAAAAGATCGCGTGTGGCTTTGATGGCGCGGGAGAACTGCCGTGTTTTGCTTTGCCCGTGCAGGCGTGCGCGGTGCCGCACCGGCACCTCGG
>CAYQMP010000373.1:0-2229 GCA_964418615.1 uncultured Chthoniobacter sp.
CGGCGGCGTGGAAGACGGCGCGAATGTCGGGTCCGCGGGTTTCGGACAAATGCCCGAGGGCGCGGGCCAGGTCGTGGTTGGTGGTGAATTCGTGGAGCAGGGCGCTGCTCGGGACGTCCGTGCAGGTGGCGCCGCGGGCACGGAAGAGGAGGGGCTCGATGCCTTGCGCGACGAGGGCCTCGGCGAGGAGGGCGCCGATTTCTCCGGTGGCGAAGTTGGTGATGTGGCGCACGTCGTCGATGGGCGCGGCGGCGGGTCCGGTGGTGATGACGGCGAGCATGACCAGTTGAGGGTTGAGAGTTGAGAGAATACGGCGCGTGGCGGGATCAGGCGATGATTTCGCTCACGGCGGCGAACATGTCGCGGGCGGCCACGTAGCCGAAGTGGCCCTGCGGACTGGTGACGAGGCGGGCGCCGTTCCAGGCTTGAGCCAGTGCTTCGACCCGATCGGGCGGGGCGATGCGGTCGTAGGCGCCGATGGCGAGGATGATGCGGTCGGGATCGGTTTTTGGCCGGGCGTGCAGTGGGGAGCTGAGGTGCGCGTGGCGGCGGGTCATGGAACCGTCGATGCCGTTGCGGCGGAGGAGACGACGGATGGTGGCGCCTGCCGGGCTTTGCCAGATGGCGTGTTCGACGTCGGCTATGGGCTGGAGAAGGGCGATGAATGAGATGTCTTCTTCGATCGAGGCAAGGAGGGCGCCGGTCCACGCGCCGTAGCTCGTGCCGTAGATGCCGAATTCGCGACAACCCTTGTTGCGGAGCCATGCCATGAGTTGGCGGAGTTCGCTTACGCCTTGGCGGAGTCCTTCGCCGTTGCGGACGAGGTCGGCGGTGACGGCGAGTTCGCCGTTGAGGTAACCGCGCGGACGACGGGCGTAGTGGAAGGGAAGGTGAAGAAAGGCGGCGTTCCAGCCGAGGTCATTGAATTTGGCGGCGAGGCGGCGGTAGCCGAGGTCGTTGACCGACATGAGGGCGTGGAGGATGAGGACGGTCGGGGCGGACCATCCGCGGTCGCATGGTTGGAGCCAGGCGGAGGCGCGGTCGTTGTCGGCAATGTTGCTGGTGTGCGGTGTTGGCCAGACGAGGTGTCCGGGTGATTCCTCGATAGGTTCGAGCGGGGGCGCGGCGTAGAAGGCGGCGCGGTCGAGCGGTTGGCAGGCGGCGAGGTAGGTCTCGAGGTTTTGGCGCGTGGTGGCGTGGTGGCGGTGGCGCCATTGCGCGAGGTTGAGCAGCGCGCAGGTCGAGGCGTCGGTGACGCGGGCCCAAGGACGGCGGAGCAGTGTCATAAAACGGGCTTTACTCGCGGCCCTTGCGCTTTTGCGGAGTTTGCGGGAGGCAATCCTCCGGGATGTGCTCCTCCTGCACCGTGCGCGTGTAGAGCTCGCGGATTTTTTCCCCGAGGATTTGCTCGAAGGATTCGCGGGCGGCGGCCTTGTCGCCGGTCGGAGCGGGCGGGGCGAGTGGCTTCCCGAAGACGATCCAGACCGCACTGTGGCGCCAGGGAAACCAGCGGCTGGGGTTGTAGAGGGCATCGGTGCCGATGACGGCGCAGGGGATTACGGGGGCTTGGGTCATTTGTGCGAGTGCGGCGACGCCAGGTTTGAGCGGGGCGCCTTCGAGCACGGAGGTCGGGCCGGCGCGCAGTCCGCCTTCGGGGAAGACGCCGACCATGCGTCCGCGTTTGAGGCGTTCGATCGCGGTGCGGACCGCGGCGTAGTCCATTTTGCCGCGGCCCACGGGGAAGGAGCCGATCCAGCGCAGCACGGCGGCGAGAACAGGATTTTCGAAAAGTTCCTCCATGGCCATCCAATCGACCTGCCGGTCGGCGCTGATGCCGAGGAGGGGTGGGTCGAAATGGCTGATGTGGTTGGGGGCGAGGATAGCGGGTCCGGTGTGCGGGACATTGGGCAGTCCGATGACGCGGCGTCGCGTGAAAGGGGCGAGGACGATGCGGAAGAAGTGCGCGCCGAGGCTGTAGCCGAAAGCGGAAAGCATGCGGCCGGATTTTTACGATGCGGAGCGGAAAAAGCCGCGCTGTTTTTCCGAAATGGGCAGACCGAGTTTTTCCATGACCAGCAGCATGTCCTCCCAGACTTTGCGCTTCTCGGTGTTGGAGCCGTTGCGGAGGAGGTAGGAGGGGTGATACGTGGGGAGCAGGGGAATGTTTTCGAATTCATGCCAGCGTCCGCGCATGGCAGACATGGATTGTTCGGCGCCGGTGAGGCCAAG
>CAYQMP010000374.1:0-2228 GCA_964418615.1 uncultured Chthoniobacter sp.
CGCGAACTTCTCGCTGATCGCCGTGCGCAACTCGGGCAGACCGGCGCTCGGCGTGTATTTGGTGAAACCTTCCTGCAGGGCCTTGATCGCCGCTTCCTTGATGTGCTCCGGCGTGTCGAAATCGGGCTCGCCGGCGCCGAATCCGCAGACATCGATGCCCTCGGCGCGCATGGCCTTGGCTTTGCTGTCGATGGCGAGGGTGAGCGAGGGGGTCAGTTGAACGGCGTGGGAAGAAAGATCCATAGGTGTCGTAAATTTGATGAACGGATACGTTAAGCGGAGGCACGGACGGATTCAACGAATCCTTTCAGCGAGTTGTCCGCCACCTTGACGATCCCGATCTCGCGCGCGGCGTTTTCCGGGGCGTCGGAGGCGTGGGCGGCATTGACCATGATGCTGGTGCCGAATTCTTTGCGGATGGTGCCGGGAGGTGCCTTGGCCGGGTCGGTCGGACCCAGCACGGTGCGGATTTTGGTGATGGCGTCCGGCCCTTCGAAGACCAGGGCGAGAATCTTTTGCGTGCCCGGCTTGGCGTGATCTTTCTCCGGCACAGCCGAGGGACGCGCGCCGGACATGAACTCGACGATGTTCTCCCAATGATCGCGCCCTTTCTCCGGACCGAACTTCTCCGAGAGCGCATCGAGCACCGGACCGTAAAACTCCATGCCCTCCGCGACCGACATGTGGTGCACCTTCATGGCGACAAGCGGAAGGCCGGTGCGGGCGAAAACATCGAGCACCGCGCCGGGGCGCGTGCCGGGAAATTGGAAATTGTCGGGCTTGATCAAAACCAGAGATCGCTGCGCTCCCGAAGCCACCGGCTGCGCCAGCGCGTCGGTTTGCGCCGCGGCCAATTTGGCCAGTTCGCCCAACACATCGCTGCCGGCTTTCGGCGCGGACACCATCCCATCACCCAGCATCCCGGCCAACGAACCCGCTTCCTCAGCCGAACCGACTGCGGCCGCCAGCTTGGCCACCGCATCCTCCCCGCGAAAAACGAGCAATCCCGAACGTCCGCCCGCAGCCTCGACCACCCCGGCCCAGACCAACTCGAGCCCGCCCGTCCGTGCCACGGCGCCCGAAAGAATCCATCCTGTCCATCCGCGCCGGAAAGCTTCCGGGGAAACCAGCAAATAAGAGAGTGTGTTGTTCATGAAAAATCCGCCCCGAGGCGGACCGTCCAAAGTAAACAACCGACCCCGAGCCGGCAATCACCGACTCACTTACTCCCGCCAGCGCGAGTCCAGCACCAGCGTGACCGGGCCGTCGTTAACCAGCCCGACCTCCATCATGGCCCCGAACTCCCCCGTCGCTACCGGACGGCCGAGCGCTACCTCCATGGCGCGCACGAATTCCTCGTAAAGCGGCACCGCCGCCTCCGGTCCGGCCGCCCGATGCCACGAAGGCTTGGTCCCCTTGCGGGTGCTGGCCAGCAAAGTGAACTGGCTGACCACCAGCACCCCGCCGCCGATTTCGGCAACGGACAAATTCATCCGCCCGCTCTCGTCCGGAAAAAGTTTCTGCCCGGCGACCTTGCCGGCAAGCCACGCAAGGTCCTCGCCCGTGTCATCCGCCGCGATCCCGACGAGCACGAGCAAACCACGCTCTATCGCACCGGTCACTCGACCCTCGACCGTCACCGAGGCTTTCGACACACGCTGCACCACCGCTCTCACTGCACAAACTGTAGCGTCGCCGTCCCCGGCGACGAAGCGAAACCACGACCGGCGGCGGAGACGCCGCCGCTAAATCAGCCAGGGGGCACGGGCGTCCCGCCCGTCACGAACCAAAAAGACTCACCAAACGCTGAAAACTCCCGCTACCCCACCAAACTGCGTTCGATTTCCCCCACGCTCCGCGCACCGCACAGCGCCATGGCCAGATCGAATTCCGCTTTGATCATTTCCAGAACCCGGAACGCGCCTTCCTCGCCGTCCGCCGCCAAGCCCCACAGGACGGGACGTCCGATCAACACGGCCTGCGCGCCGAGCGCCAGAGCCTTGACCACATCCGTGCCCCGCCGCACGCCCCCATCGACCAGCACGGGAATGCGCCCGGCCACCGCCTCGGCGACACGCGGAAGCGCCTCGATCGTGGCCGGTGCGGTGTCGAGTTGGCGTCCGCCGTGGTTGGAAACGATCACCCCGTCTACCCCGTGCTCCACGGCCGTCCGGGCGCCGCCCGCACGCCCGATGCCTTTGCGCAACATCGGCAACTCCGTTTGGTTT
>CAYQMP010000375.1:0-2226 GCA_964418615.1 uncultured Chthoniobacter sp.
GTCCAATTCGAAAGTGAGCAACTTGGCATCCGGCGAAAGACGTTTGGCCAGTTCGCGGGTGTAGCACCCCTCGCCCGCGCCGAACTCGACAAAGACGCGCGCCTTGGCGAAGTCCATCCGGTCCAACACCCGCTTGACCAACGCTTTGGAACTCGGCACGACATAAGCGATCTTCAACGGATCAGCCAGAAAGCGGCGGAAGAGAATGGCGCTCATGCGGACAGGCATGCTAGGAGTGCCCGCGATGCCGAATCAAGCGCAAGCTGGACCCTCCGCACCGCGATCCGTGGGTCTCGCCGCCTGCGCGGCCCTCGTTGTGGCGAACATGGTGGGCACGGGCATTTTCACCAGCCTCGGATTCCAGGTCGGTGAAATCCCCTCCCGTCCCGCCATCATGGCCCTCTGGACTCTGGGTGGCGTCCTCGCCCTCTGCGGCGCCCTCTGCTACGCGGAACTCTCCGCCGCGCTCCCGCGCTCGGGCGGGGAGTATCATTTTCTCGGGCGGATTTACCATCCGTCCCTCGGCTTCATGGCGGGCATCGTCTCGCTTGTTGTCGGATTTGCCGCACCCGTGGCCCTCAGCGCCATGGCCTTCGGCTCGTATTTGCAGGGTGTCTTTCCCTCGGTCTCGCCGCTCGTGGCTTCGATCGCCGTGGTGGTCATTGTCACCCTTTTCCACCTGCGCGACCTGCGGGTGAGCAGCATTTTCCAGATTTTCTTCACCGTGCTAAAGATCGGTCTCGTCCTTTTTCTCATCGCGGCCCTTTTCGCCGCGCCCCCTACCGAACCGGCGCCTGCGGCCACGTGGACGTCCTACCTCCTGACCGCGCCTTTCGCCGTGTCGCTCATGTTCACCCTTTACGCCTACTCCGGCTGGAATGCCGCGACCTACATCCTTGGCGAAGTTCGCACGCCGGCGCGGGTCATTCCCGCGGCGCTGACCGCAGGCACGTTGCTGGTCATGGCACTTTACCTCGGACTCAACGCCGCCTTTCTCCACGCCGCGCCCGCCGGCCTGCTGGCCGGCAAGCTCAATGTGGCCCAAGTCGCCGCGGAAAGTGTCTTCGGCACGAATGGCGGACGCCTCGTCGCCGGGGTCATCGCCCTCGGCCTGATCTCGGCAATCAGCGCCATGGTCTGGGCGGGACCGCGCGTCGCCATGGTCATCGGCGAAGACTACCCGCGCGCGTTCGGATGGCTCCAGGTGCGCACCGCATCCGGAATTCCCGCGGCAGCCGTCGCCGCTCAAAGCGCCCTGACCTTGGTTCTCCTGCTCACCTCGACCTTCGAACAAGTCCTGGTCTACACACAGTTCGCCTTGCTCGCCTGCAGCTTTCTCGCCGTGCTGGGGGTCATCGTCTACCGCTTCACCCAACCAGATCTCCCGCGCCCCTTCCGCGTGCCGCTTTACCCGCTCACTCCGCTCCTCTTCCTCGCCATCAGTGCTTTCGCCATGGTCTACACAGCCACGGTCAAGCCCGTTGAAGCCCTCTGCGGCGCGCTCACTCTGGTGGCAGGTTTGGGTATTTACCGGCTGGTCGCCACCGGACAAAAATCGTCGCGATGAAATTGCTGGCGACCATTCTGCTGCTGGCGGCAACCCTTGCCGTCCCGGCCCGCGCCGTTTCCCCGACCGAACTCGGCGCCTTCCTCGCCGGACGCCAGTTGCCACCGTCGAGTCCCCTCGCCGCGCTGCAGGATTCGGCCGAATACAAGCAGCACGCCCGCGAATACGCCGCGCAATGGTATCGCTATGACGATCTTTACTTCGCCCCGATGCGCTCGTGGTCCGCGGGCGAACTCGTTCCGCGCATCGGCCCGACCTCGCAGGTCACTTACATGTTCGGCGGACCCGATTTGGTCAGCACCCTTGCGCTTTTTCCCCACGCCCGGAGCTACGCCCTCGGCGGGCTCGAACCGGTCGGAAAACTGACCAACCCGCTGTCGCTCAGCCCCGAGGAATTGCACGCCAGCCTCGCCCTGCTGCGCAAGTCGACCGAGGTGATCATGAACTTCAGCCACTTCATCACGAAGGACATGAAAGCCGAGTTGGAGGCCTCCCACTTCCAGGGCGTTTTCCCCATCATGCTCGTGTTCCTTTCGTTCACCGATGCGCGCATCGATCTGGCCGAGCGCCTCTCCCTCCAGCGCGATGGCTCGCTCGCGCCCGGCGAGTCGTCCGGCGGGCAACCCGCCTTGCGCATCGTTTTCCGTGCGGCGCCAGGC
>CAYQMP010000376.1:0-2224 GCA_964418615.1 uncultured Chthoniobacter sp.
GCTGTTTTTGAATCCGACCGGCATGGAGAGTCCGCTGGCCATCTCGCGATGCGTCTGCGACTCGGTGGTGCGGGCACCGATGGCGGCCCAACTGACCACGTCGGCCAGATATTGCGGGACGATCGGATCGAGAAATTCCGTGGCGGCAGGCAAGCCGAGCGACGTGATTTCCAAGAGCACTTTGCGGGCAAGGCGGAGACCTGCGACCAGGTCGCACGAGTCGTCCATGCGCGGATCATTGACCAGACCCTTCCACCCCACCGTGGTGCGGGGCTTTTCGAAATAGACGCGCATGAAGATGCAGAGCGAATCGCCCAATTCCTTGCGGAGTGCCGCGAGACGGCGGGCGTAATCGAGTGCGCCCTCGGGATCGTGGATGGAGCACGGACCGACGATGGCCAGCAGCCGCGTGTCGCGTCCGTGCAGTATAGCCTGCGCCTCGGCGCGGCCTTTGGTCACGGTGGCCAATGAGGCGGCGCGGACCGGCAGTTCCTTTTTGATGACTTTCGGCGCGACGAGGCGCCGGAGGCGGCGCACCCGCGTGTTTTCGAGCGGGCGGGGTGACTTCTTGGCTGGCATACGGCGGTGGGACGTGGACCGGACATTAAGCCCGAGAAGCCGGCGCGGCGCAATTCACGACTTGCGCAAAGGCTTTGCGCGCGGTCGGGCCGGGGGTAATTTGAGGTCATGCCCGTTGTGGACACCCAGCCACCCGCCGGTTTGGGCCGGCGGCTGGAGGGAACTTTGCGCAATTTCTACCGTGCGCGCCGGGCGGGCGAATCCCTCCTGCGACGCGCCATGCGTCGACCGCGCACCGTGGCCGAGAGCCCCAACCTCCTGCCGCTGCTCATCAAAGTCCTCGCCGGTTTCGCCAAAGTCGACGGCGAGTTGCTCGAGGAGGAAATCGACTCGAGCCTCGGATTTCTCCGCTACGACTATCCCGAGGCGGTCTATTCGGAATTGCGCCAGTTGTTCCGTCAGGCTCTGCAGGAAAAGCCCGACCTCGGCGCTATGGCGCGCGAACTGCGGGGCAAATTGAGCGAAGACCGCAAAATCCTCCTCGGCATCCAACTCTACGACCTCGTGCACCGCGCGGGGATGAACACGGACAACATGGCGGCCTACTACTCGTTCATGGAGCAGCTGGGCACGGCGGCGCAGGCCATCGATATCGTCTACCAATTGAACAGCGACACGCCCTCGCCGCGCGGCGAGTTTTTCGAGGCGGACTCATCCCCGCTCGAGGTCATCACTTTCGGCGCCGGGGATGACGCCGACGTGCAGGTGCGCGAGTTGTCCGGGGACAACCGCATCGCAGCATACCGCCACGGCGAGCTCCTTCTGGTCAAAAACCTCTGCGACCATCCCATCTCGGTGCAGGGTCGCGCATTGCGTCCCAAGGAATTTTCCCGCGTCTATCCCGGACAGCGGGTCGTGGTCGACGAAAAGGTCCTGACGCACCAGGACCTGGTCTACTACTTCAACGCCAAGAAAAATCTCTCCCTCGCCCACCTTTTCATCACCGTCACCAACGACAACGAAATCCAACTGGAAAAGTCGCGCACGCGGGACAGTGCGCTGGAGGTTCGTTTCGGGCTCAAGGTCGTGGTCATCGCGCTGAAAGACGTGGCCGCGAAACTGAACGGAGTCCGGCTGCGCGCCGGCGCCCATGTCGAGGCCAACCTCGAGGAGAAGATCGTCTTCGACAACGACACGGAACTCTCCCTCAGCGACCTGCGGCGCCACGCGCGATCTTACGGCGGCCGCTTCCACCTCAAGCAATCCAAGACGACCTACCTCGTCTCGAACAACCCGAGTTTGCTCGACGAGGACGACATCCTGCTCGCTCCCGGCGGAGGCGGGGACGTCCTGCTGCGCATCTTCTGCGATTTCGAAAACCTAGTCGGCCGCCTCGAGGTGCTGAACAGCGACACACCGGTGCTGGTCGGCGAGACACCGGTGCGCAACGTTTGCGATTTGCGCGACGGAGACATGATCCAGATCGACGCCAACCAGGCGCTGCGTTGCAACTTCTCGGAGCGTCTCCTCGAAGAGGAACGCAACGTCATCCGCCACCTCGAAGTGCGCGATCTGGTCTGCCGCTTCAAAAGCGGGACGGTGGGCGTCGACGGGGTCAGCTTTTCCGCCACGCGCGGCGAAATGATCTGCGTGATGGGCGCCAGCGGGTGTGGCAAGAGCAGCGTGCTGCGGGCCTTGGCCGGAC
>CAYQMP010000377.1:0-2215 GCA_964418615.1 uncultured Chthoniobacter sp.
GAGGCCACGGCAACGCCGGCCCCGTGGATCTGCTCGGCGGTTGCAAGTTGTTGCGTATCGAAACCCCGCGAGCGGAGGAACTCGTCGTGCGCCGGACGCAGGCGCTGCAAAGCGGTATCGCGGTCGGTGTCCACCTCGATGCCGGCCATGCGCGGAATGAAGGCGGCGCGGACGCGGGGCACCGCGGGGAGCGGTTCGAATTGGCGCGGTGCCGCGGACACAGTCAGCGGTTTTTGACGCTTTGCTTGGACGGGGCCGGCGTCGGGGTCGGCTTGGCTTTCTTTTCCTGGGGCGCCTTGCGCGGCAGCGTCTGGTTTTTCTTCGGCATGGCGCCGTTGAGGACGCCGGGATTGGGATTGGGCGCGGAGTTGAGCAGGTCGTTGCGCCGGCGCTGGCGCGCGGTGAGCATCGGGTCGTCGTAGGTGTCGGCGTAGACGGTGTCGAGGGAGAGGACGCGGTTGTATTCGGCCAGTGCGGTGATGTAGCGGAAGCGCGCCTCGAGTTCGGTCGTCTGGGCCTGGAGGAGCGAGACCTGGGCGTTGAGGACGTCGAGCTGGGTGCCGGCGCCGGCGTCGAGGCGTTCCCGGGAGAGGCGCAGGGCCTCGGTGGCCTGCACCACGCTGGCCCTCTGGCTGTCGATCACTTCCTGCGCCTCGATGAGGTTGGAGACGGCGCGCTGCACGTCGAGTTCCACGCCGCGGGCGGAATTGTCATAGTTGATGCGCGACTGGTCGAGGGCGGCGCGGGCCGCCTTGGTCGCACCGATGGTGGCGAGGCCGTCGAAGATGTTCCAGCTGCCGGTCACGCCGAAGAACCATCCGTTGACCGTTTCGTCGAGGCGGTTGGCCAGCGGAATGTTGAAGGTCTGCCAGCCGGCGGTGGCATTGAGGGTGGGCTGGAAACCGGACATGGCGGCTTTGAGACGTTCGGCTTCGATAAGGATATTCTGGCGCTGGATTTTCAGCGACGGGTTGCGGGTCATCGCGGCGAAGACGGATTCTTTGAGATCGATCTTGATCGGGTTGTAATCGAGCTGGCCTATGACATCGATCGGGACGAGCGAGGGGTCGGACGGGTAGTCGAGGCCGAGTTGTTTGACCAAGGCGAACTGCGAAATGCGCAGCTGGTTGCGGGCCTGAATGACGGGCGGGATGGCGTTGGCCAGGGCGACTTCGGCCTGCAGGACATTGAAGCGCGGGACCGTGCCGGCCTCGAAGCGGCTCTGCTGGTCCTGCAGCTGCGTCTGGAGCACGGCGACCGATTCCTCGCGCACGCGGATGAGGGCGCGGTTGAAGATGACGTCATAAAAAAGCCGCTTGGTCTCGGCCACCGTCTTGTCGATCGTTTCGCGCAGGGCGTAGAACGAACTGTCGTTGGCCAGCCGCGCGGCGGAGAAGTCGGCCTGGTTTTTCCAGCCGGACCAGATGCTCTGGTTGACCGAGATGTTGACGTTCCAAGCCTCGTTGTTCGGCGTCGGTCCGAACGTGGCGCCGCGAATCGAGCTGTTCGGATTGACCAATTCCTCGGACTGCACGTCATAACCGCTGGACACATTGAGAGTCGGGAGCAGGGCCGCACGCACTTGGATCAAATCGCCGGTGGTCCGGCTGATCTGTTGGATGGACGAAAGGACCTCGGGGTTTTTGGTCAGCGCGGTGCTGATCGCATCATCGATGGTCAACCGTTTGGCATCGGGAGTGAGTTTCAGCTCCATCGAACTGGCCGGAGGGAGCTTGATCGACGTGACGGGATCCGGCGACTTCTCGACCGCGGGCGCGGCAATCTCCGGCTCGGTCGGGAAAGTCATCTGCATCGGATCGGGGATACCCGCTTCGATCCCGCCTTCGAGTTGCGGGTCGAGTCCGGGGACATTGGTGACAGTTACCGGCGAGGCCACGGGGCTGGGCATCGGGGTGGGCAAGCCCGCGGGCATCGGCGCGAGGGGGGCGGCGGGCGTCGGTTGGGGAGTTGCGGCAGGCTTGGTGGCCGGGGCGGGCGACGGCGTCGGCGAGGAAGCATCCAATTCCTCGGCGGTGGGGAACGTCTCCTTCATGATGGCGGACACATCCGTCCCTTGCGTCGGAGTCGGCGAGGGTGCGGGTGTCGGCTGCTGAGCGGCGGCGCGGTCAACGAAGGTAACCAAGACGGCGAGCGCAGCGACTCGGATGAGAAACGTATTCACGGGTCTGCTATTAAACCCCTTTCAGAAGGGGGC
>CAYQMP010000378.1:0-2215 GCA_964418615.1 uncultured Chthoniobacter sp.
GGTGTTTGCCTGAACGGCCGTCGCCGGGGACGACGACGCTACAGGAATGGATGGCTCGCGTGTCCGTTGGAAGGACTGCGGACGAGCGGGCCGCTCGTCCCTACCTTGGCAGTGTCGGCAGCATCAGTGGCTCAGCGCGTAAGCCAGATGCGGGGTGTAGAGTTTCGGCTCGAGGAGGAAACTGTCGTGACCCTTTTCCGAATGCACGGTGAGGCGGAGATGCGGGACGCCGGCTTTTTTCAATTCGGCGCAGATCTCGCTTTGGTAGTCCGGATAGAAACAGCAGTCGCTGTCGATGGTGAAGACGAGGTAGTGCTGGTGCTTGCAGCGGGCGAAGATCGGGCTCGCGCCGTCCTTCTTGGCGTCCTCGTAAAGATCGAACTGCTGCCAGGCGTCGATAATGCGCAGGTAGGAGTTGGCGTCGAAGCGCTTCACGAATTTCTGGCCCTGATAGAGCATGTAACTCTCGAGCGAACTGGAGAGTTCATACCACGGCAGGTCGACCTCGGGTTTGACGATGTCGACCCGCGCGCGCTCTTCGATCACGTCGGCGTAAAGGAAGGTTTTGTGGCTGATCATGCGGGCCAAAGCGAGCCCGTGCACGGGACCCGGCGTGCCGTAGTAATCCCCTCCCCGGAAGTCCGGGTCGCGGGTGATGGCGATGATCTGCTCGAGGTTGTGCATCTGCTGCAAGCCGTGCGAGCGGAGGCCGGTGCCGATGGTGATGACGTTGTCCACTTTGTCCGGCCAATGAACGGCCAGATCGAGGGACATCATGCCGCCGAGCGAGGTGCCGACCACGGCGTGCAATTTTTCGATTCCGTGGTGCTCGAGGACGGGAAGTTGTGAGCGCACGATGTCGCGCACGGTGATGCGCGGGAATTCGCCGCCGTAGATTTTGCCGGTGGCGGGATTGACCGAACACGGGCCGGTCGAACCGTAGCAGCTGCCGAGGTAGTTGGCGCAGACGATGAAATACTTGTCCGTGTCGAGGGCGCGGCCCGGACCGATGAAGCCGTCCCACCAACCGGTGTGCATTTCCTCCGTCCAGCGGTGGTCGGTGCCGGGCACCGCTGTGTTCGTCCCCGCGGCATGCTGGCTGCCGCTCAGGGCGTGGAAGAGAAGGATGGCGTTGCTGCGGTCGGCGTTGAGTTTGCCGTAGGTTTCGTAGGCGATGGTCACACCGGGCAAAGCATCGCCGCCCGCGGTGACGAAAGGTTCGTCCGCGCTGCCGAAGGTGAGAAACTGTGTCTCGACCTCGCCGACGCCTTTGCTCATGTCGTGGTGCTTATTTCGCCGCGGCCAAGGCCTGATCGATGTCCTCGATGAGGTCGGCCGGGTCTTCGATGCCGACGGATAGCCGGATCAGTTCCGGCGTGATGCCCGCCCCGCGCTGCTGGTCCTCGTTGAGTTGCGAGTGCGTGGTGGTCGCGGGGTGGATGGCGAGGCTCTTGGCGTCGCCCACGTTGGCGAGGTGGGAGAAGACCTTGAGCGACTCGATGAACTTCTTGCCCGCTTCGGCGCCGCCTTTGATGCCGAAGACAACCATGGAGCCGCCTTTGCCGTGGAGATACTTTTTGTTCAGCTCGTAATACGGGTCGTCTTTCAGTCCGGGGAAGCGGACCCACTCGACGTCCTTGTGCTTCTTCAGATGCTCGGCGATGGCCAGAGCATTGGCGCAATGCTTCTCCATGCGCAGCGGCAACGTCTCGATGCCTTGCAGGAAAAACCACGAATTGTCCGGCGCGATGCAGGCGCCGAGGTTGCGCAGCGGCACGGTGCGCATGCGCAGGATGAAGGCCAGCGGCGCGAGCGGGGCCGGCAGGTCGTGGCCCCAGCGGAGACCGTGGTAGCTGGTGTCCGGATTGTCGTAGAGCGGATGCTTGCCGGCGCCCCAGTTGAAGCGCCCGCTGTCAACCACCACACCGCCGATCCCGGTGCCGTGCCCGCCGAACCATTTGGTCAGGGAGTGGATGACGATATCCGCCCCGAAATCGAGAGGCTTGGTCAAATACGGCGTGGAGAATGTCGCGTCGACGACGAGCGGAATCCCGTGATCGTGGGCGACTTTGGCCACTTTTTCGAGATCGACGACTTCAAGGGCCGGGTTGGAGACCGTCTCGACGAAGATGGCGCGGGTTTTGTCATCGATGGCCTTGGCAAAGTTTTGCGGATCGTTCGAGTCGACGAATTTCATCGTGATGCCGAGTGCGGG
>CAYQMP010000379.1:0-2215 GCA_964418615.1 uncultured Chthoniobacter sp.
GGCATGAAGCACTCGGACGCCGTCCGCTCGACCACGTCGACCATGGTGGCGCGGTTGTCGGAGGAGGCGGTGATGTCGAGAAACACGAGTTCGTCCGCGCCTTGTGCATCGTAGGCTTTGGCGCATTCGACCGGGTCGCCGGCATCGCGCAATTCGAGGAATTTGGTCCCCTTGACCACGCGGCCGCCGGTCACGTCGAGGCAGGGAATGATCCGCTTGGTTAACATCGGGGAAGGATGCCGCGCCCCGCGGCCGGGCGCAATGCACCGCTGATTTGATTTGCGTTCGGTTGGGCGTTTTTTACTTTTGGTCGATGCGATCGGTTTTGCGCGCAGCTTGGATCTGCGCTCTCGCCTTCACCCTTTCCGGCTGCGCCACGAGCCCTTACGGAGTGGGTCGATTCGGCACGGTCGTTCTCGACGCCGGCCACGGCGGTTTGGACCGCGGAGCCAAAGGCGTCGACGGACGTTCGGCCGAGAAAACCTACGCACTCGACACGGCCAAGCGCATCGAGCGGGGCCTGCGGGCCCGCGGCTACCGCGTGATCATGACCCGTCGGCGGGACAACTTCGTGTCACTCCCCGCGCGGGTGGCTCTTTCCAACCGGCAAAGAGGCGCCGTCTTTGTCAGCATCCACTACAACTGGACACGGAAACGCAGTGTCTCGGGCACCGAGACATTCTACTACAACTCGCGGTCTTACCCGCTGGCCGCGAATATCCAACGCGAAGTCGACAGGGTGGCATCGAGCCCGAACCGCGGCGTCAAACGGGCCCGCTTCCACGTTCTGCGCAACAACACACGTCCGGCAGCCCTCGTCGAGCTGGGCTTCATGTCCAACCCCGGCGAGCTGCGCAAGATCAAGTCTTCCTTCTACCGGCAACGCCTCGCCGACGCCGTCGTGCGCGGCATCATCAAATCCTCCCGCTGATGCCGTGAAGGCCCTCTTTGTTTTTCTGGCCCTGACCGTGTCCGCCGGCGCACAGGCCCTGCGATGGGAAAACCCGACCGCGGCCATCGAGGCCGTGGAGGGAGGTGGCAAAGTCTCCGGAGTGTTCCGGTTCACCAACCAAGGCGACAGCGTGGTGCGCATCCGCTCCGTGCCGGCTTCTTGCGGTTGCGTGGTGGCCAAGCCGGAGAAACGCGAATACGCCCCGGGTGAAAGCGGCGAAATCCCCTTCACTTACACGCCCAAAGGCCGCTGGGGCGTCCGGGCCTACCGGGTTCTCGTGGTGACCGACGAAAAAGGCGTGCGGCCGTATCAACTCCGGCTCGAAGTGACCGAAACCAAGCGTGCCGATCCGGCACCAGCCCCTTGAGCGGGCAAACCTAACGCCGCACGGCATGCCGCACGGCGGCTTGGATTTCGTCGGAACGGTCCGGCATGAGGTTGGCCGCGTAGTTGGCCAGCGCCCCGGCATGCTCCGGGGTCTCCCAAGCCATGCGCGCCGCCGCGGCGATCAAGCTCGGCTCGCCCCAATCGGCAGCCGACTTGAGTTGGTTCATCTGTTCCTTGCTCAAACCGCTCACCGGCAAATCCCCGGTCGGACGGATCCCCATTGTGTCATAGCCGACGCAACCGCAGAAACCTGCGACCAGACAGGCGGCCGAGACAGTGATCAGCAATCGACGCATGACCGCTTTTCCCGCCAACGCCGCGCAAAATCAAGCCGTCAGGGGTCTTGCCAACCAGCCAAAGCAGCGCTTTTCTCTGCCCAGGGCATGAAAATGATATTCGCTCTGGCGGTGACATTGCTCTTTGTCGATCCAACGCAGGCCGCGGAAGGAGACCCTGCGGAGGCCTTTTCCGCCAAACCCTTTGTCCTCGCCCCCGATCATGCGCCCGAAGTGCCGATGCCCGAGTCCGGCCTCGGCGAACCTCTCCCACCGAACCCCCATGCCGAGGCATGGGACGCCTTGCTCCGTCTTTCGCCGAGCGAGACGGAAGCTCCGGAGGAGCCGGACCAAGAGGCGATCCGGCAGGAAATGGCCAACCGCCTTTTCGCCGCCATCGACGAGGCGGACATCGGGACGGTGGGGGCGCTGCTGGATGACGGTCTGGATCCGGACACAACGGTTCCCTTGCCGCTCGACGAATCGCTGTTGGAGCGTTTCCGCAAAGACTTCCTGCTTTATTACGTCACCAAGGAAAAGGGCCTCACACCCCTCATGTTCGCCGCCGCCCGCGGGCACCGCGACATCGTCGAACTGCTTC
>CAYQMP010000380.1:0-2212 GCA_964418615.1 uncultured Chthoniobacter sp.
GGAGAGCACCTTACATGACCTCGACCCTTTGGGCAAATTCGGATTTTCGGGTTGGTCCGCTCGTTCCTGCCCCGGGAGTCAATCGCGGTGGTAAGGATGCCGCGCCAGGATGGTGTGGGCGCGGTAGAGTTGTTCGAGGGCGACGACGAGGGCGAGTTCGTGCTGGAGGGTGAGGGGGCCGAGGGACCAGAGGAAGTCGGCGGCTTCGACCAGCGGACGGTCGTGGCCGTCGGCGCCCCCGAGAATAACGGCAACGCGGCGCGCGGATTGTCGCCACTGGTCGACTTTGGCGGCGAGTTCGCGGCTGGTCAGTTGCTGTCCGTGTTCGTGGAGGACGACGCGGAAGCAGCCCTCGCTGTGCTCGAGGAGGCTGGCGCTTTCGCGCGCGGGGTTGGAGGCTTTGACCGTGACCTTGGCCACCGGCGCGAAGTGGGCGAGGCGCTCGAGGTATTCGTCGCGGCCGGCTTTGGCGTAGGGCAGGGCGGATTTGCCGACGGTGAGCAGGAGGAGTTTCATGATTTTGTTGTGTTGTAGCGGCGGTCTATGACCGCCGGTGGCATGAAGAAGAGTAAGGTTCCGACGGTCATAGACCGCCGCTACAAGCATTGGAGGGGAGGAGTTGGCTGTAGGCTTTGGTGAAGATGGATTCGGCTTTGGTGGCGGCTTCTTCGACGGGGATATCGCGGCCAAGTTCGCGGGAGAGGGATGTCATGGTGACGCCTTGGATGCCGCAGGGGGTGATGGACTCGAAGCCGGAGAGGTCGGGGCCGACGTTGAGTCCGAATCCGTGCATGGTGATCCAGCGGCGCACACCGACGCCGATGCTGGCGATCTTGCGGTCTTCGATCCACACGCCGGTGAGGCCCTCGCGGCGTTGTGCGTTCAGTCCGTATGCGGCCAGCAGCGCGATGAGGCCTTCCTCGATCCAGCGGAGGAAGAGGTGCAGGTCGGGGGTGAGTTTTTGCAGGTCGAAGATGAAATAGCCGACAAGTTGTCCGGGTCCGTGGAAGGTGGCTTGTCCGCCGCGGTTGATTTCTTCCACCGGGTGCGGGAGCGGGGCGTCGCCGAGGCTGGAGCGGTCGCGCTTGCGTCCGATGGTGTAGACCGGATCGTGCTCGAGGAAAAAGATCTGGTCGGGGGCTTCGCCGGCAGCGCGGGCGGCGACGGTTTTTTCCTGCAGTTCGAGCGCGGGGGTGTAGCCGATCCGGCCCAGCCAGCGGGTTTGCGGGGCGCTCATCGGATGGCCGTGGCGCGGCGGTTGAAATGGGTCATGCCGATGGCCAGCGCGTCGGCGGCGTCGGAGGGCGGAGTTTCTTTCAGGCCGAGCAGGGCGCGGATCATGAAGGCGACCTGGTCTTTCTGCGCACCGCCGCGTCCGACCACGGCTTGTTTGACCAGACGCGGGGCGTATTCGTGCACCTCGAGGTTGTGTCCGGCCGCGACGAGGAGCGCGGCGCCGCGGGCCGAGCCGAGGATGATGGCGGTGCGGACGTTCTGCACGTAGATGACGCCTTCGATGGCGAAGCTGGTCGGTTCGTGCTCGGCGGCGATGCGCGAGAGGGTGTCGTGGATGGCGCGCAGGCACTGGTGGGCGGCAAGCTTGGGCGGATTTTTGACCACGCCGTAGGCCAGGGCGCGCAGCTTGCCGCCGGAGGTCTCGAGCACGGCATAGCCCGTGCCGCGCAGGGACGGATCGACGGCAAGGACGCGCTCGGGCATGGGGATAGATTTGGCACGCGGGCGTGGGCGTGCAAGCCCGCGCGCGGGCCGATCCGCTTTGACTCCCGCAGGGCGTGGACTATGCATCGGGTATCTTATGAGGAACTCCCGCTCTGCTCTGGTCCTACCTGTGCTCTTTCTGGTCGTCTTGGCATGCTGCGCGCTGCGCGCGGCGGACGAGCACACCTTCGATGTGGCCTCGCTCGAGGGGACGCATGCGGTGAGCGGGCGGAATCCGGATGGTTCGGCTTATCAGGGCGAGGTGACGGTGAGCGTCAAAGACGGACTCGTGTTCATGCAGTGGAAAATCGGCGGGCGTGAAACGTCCGGGAAGGGTGTGGTCGCTGGCATGACGCTCGGCGTGGCGCGTCAGGGTGGCGTGGCCATTTACGGCGCGGTGCCGCAGGCCGAAGGGATTTCGCTGGTCGGGTTGTGGTCGCAGGAGGGTTCCGATCAGGCTCGCGAGGAGACGATTTTTGTCGGCCATGCGGAC
>CAYQMP010000381.1:0-2211 GCA_964418615.1 uncultured Chthoniobacter sp.
CGGTGGGCGCGGCGTTTTGTCAGACCAAGGAGGCGTTTTTCATCGTGGGCAATGCGGCGGGCTTGGCCATCGGATCGTGTCAGGCGGGGAGTCGTGCCGTTGTCTCGCTGCTTTCCCCGCGCGAGCGCGCGGCGGAGTTTTTTGGATTCTGGGGGGTGTTCGGCACGTTCGCTGCGGTGATCGGTCCGCTTTTCATGGGTGTGCTGGCCGATGCGGCCGGATTGCGCTGGGCGGTGCTGTCCACGCTGGTCTTTTTCGGCGGCGGCTTGATTGTCCTGCGCACGGTGCGCATGCCGGCACGGAGTTGAGGCGAGGGACGCGACTCAGGAAACAGGATCGATGACTTGATCGAAGCCGGCGGCGAGAAAGTCCTTGGTGTTGCGCGTGTAAAAAATCTTCACCCCCTGATGCCGCAGGGTGGAGGCAAGAACGGCGTCGTGGGTGCGCTGGTAGGGAAACCCGGATTGACGCAGCTGCTCCGAGAGGCTTGGCCAGCATGATCCCTCATACCAGCAGCGGGCGAAGCCGAAGGCGCTGCGCAATTTTTCGACATGGGCGGCGGCAGCCGGCGCGGCGAGCGGACGGCGGAGGATCTTCGGATTGCGCAGGGCTTTGTAGAGTTCAAGGAGCACTTGATCGGCCAAAACCCAGTCGGCGGGCGAGGAGGCGGCCTCTCGCAGCAGGCGCAGGCAGGGCTCGTGCTCCGGGCAATCGCGATTGGCGGCGTAAAGCAGGACGTTGGTGTCGATGCTAAAGCTCATCGTCCGCGTAGATGGCCTGCTTCATGACCTCCGGACCAAGGAGAACCTTGCCGCCGGCGAAGGTCGGCAGGCTGGGCGGGCGGTGGGGAGGCGGGGATTTGGACTCGAGCAGCTTGTCGACAGCGCGCCGGATCAGTTCGCTGACCGGACGATCCTCCTTCTCGGCGAACTCGCGCAACCGGGCCAGAGTCGGAGCCGGGAAGAGCACTTGGATTTTTTGCATGGATCCATGTTAAACATGGATAAATGCCTGTCAAACTCCCCCCTTTGCGGTGGCAGGCGACGTGCGGCCATAGCTGGACGTGTCGAACCATTCGAGGAAGCGGCGGGCGGCGGCGGCGGAGTTGAGCACGGGGATGCCGCCGAGGCGGCGGATGTGGTCGGCTTCCGAGGTCTCGAAGACGCGGACGATGGCCGGCACTTTGCCACCGAGCAGGCGCAGGACTTTGGCGGCGTCGGCGGAACGGCGCATGCTGCAGAGGATGATCCGCGCGTCCTCCGCCCCCGCGGCGGCCAAGACGTAGGGATCGGATCCGTCGCCCCGCAGGCAGGGGATACCGTTGGTTTCGAGATGAGCAATGACCGCCGGGTCGTCATCGATGACGAAAACCTCGCAGCCGCCATCCTGCAAACTTTTGAGAACCCAGCGACCCGCGGCGCCGTAGCCGAGGACGAGGACATGGCCGCGCAGGCTGCCGGGTCCGGGTGGTCGTCGCCGCGGCAGGTGGTGCAGCAGCCAAGAGGTTGTCGCGTCGGTGGCGAGGAACGGCGTGAGCATCATGGTCAGCGCGGTGACGACAGCGAGGAGGCTGAATTCGGGCGGCGACAGGCTGCCGTTGCCGAGTCCGACGAGGCCGATGACCAAGCCCAACTCTCCGGCTTGTCCGAGCAGGAGCGACGACTCGACCGCGGGGCGGGCGGAGAGTCCGAGCAGTCGTCCCAGCACAGTGACGATGGCAGGGCGAAGGACGATGATGATGACGGCGAGCCCGAGGGCCTTGACCAGCGTGCCGGCGTCCGGCAGGCCGGCGACATAGCCGAGCGTGACGAAAAAGAGAGCGAAGAAAAAATCACCCAGCGCGGCGAGTTGCACCCGGAGCAGTCCGTTGGCCGGGAAGCGCGAGATGGCCAGTCCGGCGACAAAAGCGCCGACGACGAGGGGCAGCCCCAGAGCCACCGCGCCTGCGCCGAAGGCGAACAACAGGGCCAGCATGAGCATGAGAAGCGTTTCGTCGCCGAGGCGTGTTTTGGTCAGGATCCGCGGGACGGCTTTGGTTTGCAGGAAGAGGGCGCCGGCCAGCAGGAGGGTCGATTTGCCAAGGGCGAGTAGTGAGGCGATCCAGCCGTCGGGCAGGGCGGCGACAAAGACGAGCACGCCGACGAGGAAGAAGTCCTGCAGCAATTGCACGGAGATGACCAAGCGGCCGAAGGGCTCGCGGGTCTGGCGCAG
>CAYQMP010000382.1:0-2193 GCA_964418615.1 uncultured Chthoniobacter sp.
GCAGGGAGATGGCCTGGACCTTCTGCTGGATCAGGTTCTCCACCGCCGCCATCGCGTTGCCGATCACCACGGAAGTTTCTTGGGCGCGGAAACCGCCGTCACGGGAGATCGCGCCGATGCAACCGTGACCACCGATCCCTCCGCCGACTTCTTCAGCGTCACGCTCGCCGCAGGAGATCACACCATCTTTTTGACGCCTTCAGCCTACGGCAATGTCGATCTCGAGCTGCAAGTGATCGGCGAAGCAGGCAATGTGCTGGCCACGGCAAATCCGCTCGACCAGCTCGCCGCTGCTGCCACCTTCAATCTCGGCGACGAGCAAACCGTGCGCCTCCGCGTCGCCGGTCGCGGCAAGCCCGAGGTCTTGGGCACCGGTTATTCCGCCTATGGCAGCTTGGGTTCCTACTCCCTCACGGGGTTCGGCAACCAAGAGCAGCCGCCCTCGGCCCCGATCGGGCTGAGCACGACGCGGATCTCCGGAACGCAGATCCGCGTTACTTGGAGCCCGAATCCTTCGGCACAATCCTATGCCGTCTACCGCGACGGCGGATTCCTTGCCTTCGTCAATGGAACCGAATTTTTGGACACCACGGTCCGACCTTCGACCGTCTACGATTATTCTGTCACCGCCGCCAACGCTTTCGGCCAAAGTCCGGCTTCATCAGCCACCACGGTCAATACGCCGGCGTTCGATGAATTCATCATGGACGGCCAACCGGACTTCGAGGACTACTTGGTCTCCAACCCCGGCATGACGATCTACGCCGCAGTGCGCGGCACGAAGCTCTACGTGGCCACATGGTCTCCGGGGGACAATGGCAGCGGATTCGGCAGCGATCATTTTGTGCTGGTGAGCAACGAACTCCTCCCCTCGCCCACGGGTCCGGCACCGTGGGCCAAATCCGGATCCATCGCGATCGGCGGCAGCAAACCGTTCCTAGCCGGTGAAAGCAAAGAAACTTACGCCGCATGGAACAACACCAAGGGGCCGAGCACTCTTGCCAAGGCGCGGCTCAACTCGGGTGTGCTCGAAGGCGTGATCGACTTGGTGGCCGAATTCGGCTCGCTTCCCGAAAACGTCTATCTGGCTGCTGTGGCCTACGGCACGGACGACGGGGGCAGCCTCAACAGTCAGGCGCCGACCGGCAACGGGAACAACATCCTCGAGTCGGAGGAATTTCTGCGCGTCCCGGTGACCGCCGTAGCCGACGGCAAACTGAACGGCACCTACGATATTCTCGACTCCACGCGGGCCTTCGCGGTTTTCCAGACGACGTTCGACACCCAAGGGCGCCCGGTCCTGCGCTGGCCGGTCGTGCCGGGCCAAAGCTACCAAGTCCAAAGCCGAACCGCGCTCGAGAGCGGCGGCTGGCAAAACCTGCTCTCAACGCCTTGGACCGCAGGCGACGCGCAGTGGGAGATTGAATTCACCGACACAAACGCGCCGGCGTCGGACAGGTTTTACCGCGTCACCCGGCCTTAGCGGCTTCGTAGGCACGCGCGATCCGCAGAAGGCGGGCTTCTTCGAAAGCCGGCGCCATGATCTGCAGGCCGACCGGCAATTTTTTACCGTCAACCTCGGCATCGCCGCAGGGAATGCTGATCCCGCAGATGCCGGCCAGGTTGGCTGCGATGGTGAAGATGTCGGAGAGATACATTTGGAGGGGATCGGACATGCGTTCGCCGATTTTGAAGGCGGGCACCGGCGAGGTCGGGGAAAGCAACCCGTCGACTTTTTGGAAAGCCTCTTCGAAGTCGCGGCGGATGAGCGTGCGCACTTTCTGTGCGCGCAAGTAGTAGGCGTCGTAGTAGCCGCTGCTCAGCACGTAGGTGCCGAGGATGATGCGGCGTTTCACTTCCTTGCCGAATCCTTCGCCGCGCGTGCGGCCGTAGTGGTCGGCCAGATCCCGCGGCGCCTCGGCACGCTTGCCGTAGCGCACGCCGTCGAAGCGGGCGAGGTTGGCCGAGGCCTCCGCCGTGGCGATGATGTAGTAGTCGGCCACCGCGTATTTGGTGTGCGGGAGCGAGACTTCGACCATTTCCGCCCCGAGTCCGCGGTAGACTTCGATCGCCTCGCGGATGCGGGCTTCCACTTGCGGATCCATGCCGTCGACAAAGTATTCCTTTGGCACGCCGAGTTTCATGCCTTTGACCCCGTCGTTCAGCGCGGCCGAATAATCCGGCACCGGCACG
>CAYQMP010000383.1:0-2187 GCA_964418615.1 uncultured Chthoniobacter sp.
GGTTGAGAACGGCGCGGCGCTCAAGTTCTACAATGCGGGAACAATGACCGTGGCTGAAGCCTTGGACATCACCGGAACAGGGCTCAGCGACACGGGTGCTCTTTTCAACGTAGGTGGTGACAATACGCTTTCCGGCAGTATCACGCTCTCAGGCAACGCTCGTATCAACGCGAACACTCAGGGAGGAAGCGGAAGTTTGACCCTTTCCGGCGCTGTCGGCGGCGGGAACAACACTCTTTACGTTGGTGCGCTCGGCGCGACCGGCGAGGCGACTACTGGAGGAAACGTCACTATAAGCGGCGGACTTTCTGGTGCGGGCAATACTCAAGACGGCATCACAACCTCGCTTTTTAAAGACGGAATTGGTGCGCTGACCTTGTCTACGGCCAATACCCACACGGGGGCTACGCTTCTCGCCGAGGGCACGATTCTTGTTGGCAATAACTCTGCTTTTGGCACCGGAACCGTGCAGCTTCACTGGAATACCGAGGACAATCTTAAAGTTATCGCGTCCACCGACGGCAACGACCGCACATTCTCCAACAACCTCAACGTCTACAACAACTTCACCCTCGGTGCCGCGGACAGAACCGGTGGCATCACCTTTCAGGGAACAGTTGAGCTCGGTGAGGAGAGCGGAACGCGGAATATTACCACCGCCTCAGGAACGTCTCACACCTTCTCCGGCGTCGTCAGCGGTCTGCGCGGCATCACCAAGCTTGGCGACGGCTCTCTCACGCTCTCCGGCACCTCGGCGAACGACTACGCGGACCCGACCATCGTCTCAGGTGGCACCCTCATCCTTAACAAGACGGCAGGGGTCAATGCGATCGCCGGCAATATCACCGTCAACACAGGTGCGACGCTCCTCATCTCGCAGAGCAACCAAGTTGCCAACTCATCCGCCGTGACCCTCTCCGGCGGCACGATCAGCCGCGGCAGCGGAGTCAGCGAAGTTTTTGGCAATCTAAACCTGACCACCGGTTCGTTCCTCGACTTCGGAACCGGAACAACAGGCACGCTGTCCTTCGGCACGTACACCCCGAGCTCTTTGCTCACAGTGAACAACTTCGGCTTGGGCAACACGCTAACCTTCGGATCCGATCTCACAACGGATATCAACAACGCCAGCCTCTTCAGCTTCGACAACGCATTCACCTCAAACTGGGACAGCGGAAGCAGCACCTTCACCATCACCGCCATCCCCGAGCCCTCGACCTACGTCGCCGCGGCTGGATTGCTGGCCCTGTTCCTCTGGCCCGTCCGCCGCCGTCTGATCAAAGACGCCAAGTCGATCCTCGGCCTGCGTCCCACCGGCCGCGACCGCATCGAAGCGTATCGCAACGCCTGACCGCCGCAGGCGGTCGTGGCGGGTGAGGCGGCGTGAATCGCCACAGTTGTCAGTGTTCAGTAGCCAGCTGTCAGCCGGAGCGCCTAGGCTCTCGCTGCTTGCGTGAGGCGCATGGTCGGGGAAGAATGGTGCAATGACGATGATGTCCGGTAGCGATTTTCTGGACGAGATCCGTCCCAGACTTGCCCCGTTCTGCCGCAAGCATAGACTGAGCCATTTGGCCGTGTTCGGATCTTTTGCGCGGGGGCAGCAAGGCGCGGGCAGCGATATCGACTTGCTGGCAACCTTGGAGGACCCGGCGTCCGTCCCCGCGGACGAGCTTTTCGAGATGGCCGGAGAAGCTGAGGAGTTGCTCGGTCGCCCGGTCGATTTTGTCCTGCGTGACCGTCTCGAGGCCTCTTCCAACCGCCTGGCCCGCGAACACATCCTCGCTACGGCGGTGACGATTTATGGAGATTGACCAACTCGGTCGTCTGCGGGACATCCTGGAGGCCTGCGTGCTCATCGAGAGCTATGTGGCCGGCGTGTCAAAGGACGAATTTTTCGGAGACACCGAAAAGCAGGATGCGGTGGTCAGACGCATCGAGATCATCGGCGAGGCCACGGCGCATTTGTCCGATACAACGCGCGCCCTGTTGCCTTCCTTGCCCTTCCGGCAGATGCGTGGCATGCGCAATATTGTTGCGCACGATTACGGTCACGTAGACGTCGCTCTGGTCTGGAAGGCGGCCATCGAAAATATTCCAGCAATTCGTCGGGCCTTGGCCGACTTTCTTGGCGAAAGGAGCTGAAGCGGACGGCTGGGGCCTGCCGTCCCTACCATTCCTGCAGCGGCG
>CAYQMP010000384.1:0-2181 GCA_964418615.1 uncultured Chthoniobacter sp.
GTCGGCGAAGTCGGCTTCGGCCCGTCCTTCGCCACCAATCCGGTGGACAACGAAATCATCGCCGCACTCCGCGCGGAGAACCGTGAGCTGATTCGCCGCAACAATCGCCTCGCCCGCGCGCTGGAGAAGTGCGCCGCGCTGTCCGAGGAAGTCTCCAACGCCAAGCACGAAGCCCTCTTGGAGCACAACAGCCATGAGCACACCGCTTGAGCAGGGCCGCGCTATCGCCGCCGCCCGCCGCTTCCTCTTCGACCTGTGCGTTCCCAGCAAGACCCCGCGTGTCCCGCGCGAGGTCCGGCTGGAGGCGCGGGCGCGCGTGAAGCACATGCCGATGAGTTGGGATCTCCCGCGCATCGTCGAGGACGAGGGCGCGATGAAGCACATGGAGGAAATCGAAGAGCACTACCGCAAGGAGTTTTGGGAGGACTGCCATGGCCGGTAAAGGCGACACCCCGCGCAGGGTCGATGGCGAGAAATTCCGCAAGAATTTCGACCTCATTTTTTCCCAAAAAAAACCTTGTTATTTTACCACAGTTGACGACACTTTACGACAGATGACCAAGAAGCCGTCCACACCGGCAGTAACAGCGGACGACGGCCATGAATCCTGACGAAATCCCAAAGCCCGAAACCACACCACACCTATGGCTCGATCCTTTCACCCTCGACTCGCTTCCGCTCGTGGACGCCGCATGCGACCGCTGGCTCAAGCGGCGCGACAAACTTCGGAGGCGCGCTCATGAACACAATCCTAGCGTCGTCCCTGCTCCTGCTCTTGGTCCTTTCCGCCGGACTGATCGTGACCTGGATCGTTGACGACAACGACGACTTCGGAGGTATGGCATGAAGAAGCAAATCGTCCCCAACGCACCCGACGTTGAGTCCGCCGTCCTCGGTGCGCTCATGTCCGAGCCCAACATGATCGACGAGGTCGCCGGTCTGCACGATGCGCTTTTCTACACGCCGGCCCACGCGCTTGTCTTCGCCACCATCCGCGACATCCGCGCGGCCGGAGGCGTGCCCAACGTCATCGCCGTCACCCAAGTCATCGAAGCCGCCGGTCGCAGCGAGTTTGTCGGCGGCGCCGGAGCCCTCACCGACATGCTCGGCAAGTCCGCCGGTGGCCCCGCCGCCGTGGAATACCACGCGCAAACCCTGCGCGACCTCCACGCCCGCCGCGAGATTCTCTCGGCCTCGCAGAAGATGCTCTCGGCAGCCACCGACATGTCGCAACCCGCCGACGATGTCCTGCAGCAAGCCGGCGAGTCCGTCCTGTCGCTTTCGCTTGGTCAATCCACCGACAGCATGCGCCCTGCCAGCGCCATCGTGCCCGGCATGATGGACGAACTAGAAAAGCTCATGGTCCCCGGCCAGAAGCTCGGCGTTGAGACCGGCTTCAAGGCATTCGATTACATGACCGGCGGTCTCCGCGGAGGACAGCTCACCATCGTTGCCGGAAGGCCCGCCATGGGCAAATCCGCCTTTATGCTGAACATCGCCGAGAACATGGCCCGCCGCGGCGTGCCGGTCCTCTACTTCAGCCTCGAAATGCCCGCCAACGAGTTGAGCACCCGCGTCGTCCTCGGCCGCGCTGAGACCAACATCGAGGTGATCAGGAACGGCTTCCTCGACCACGCCAGCAAGATCCGCATCACCGAAGCCGCCGACCAGTTCGCCGCCGAGCCCATGTATGTGGACGACCGCGGCGGTCTCACCATGCTCGACATCCGCGGCCGCGCCCGCTTGGCCGTCCGCCGCTGGGGCGTGAAGTGCATCTTCGTCGATTACCTGCAGCTCGTCTCGCACACCGGCGCGCAGAGCCGCGAGAACGAAGTCGGCTTCGTCTCCCGCGGTTTGAAGGCGATGGCCATGGAGCTCAACATCCCGGTCGTTGCCGCCGCCCAGGTCAACCGCAAGGCCGAAGACCGCAGCGACAACCGGCCGAAAATGTCCGACCTCCGCGAGTCCGGCTCCATTGAACAAGACGCCGACCTCGTCTGCCTCTTGCATCGCCCCTGCTATTACGCCGCTGATCAGGAAACTGAGCCCGATCCGCAAGACGCCGAGTTGATCCTCGCCAAGCACCGCGCCGGCGCCACTGGCAAGGTCAATCTCGTCTGGCGTCCGCGCCTCACCCGCTTTCAAAACGCCGCCCTCGGCAACCGGCTGACGGACGGCGAG
>CAYQMP010000385.1:0-2180 GCA_964418615.1 uncultured Chthoniobacter sp.
GCTTGGATGGTGGAAAGTCGCATCGTGCGCGCGATGGCCGCTGCGCTGCCCAGCAGACCGATGAGAACGCCGAGCGCCAGGCCGGCGGCGAGAAGTTCCGGTCCGATCTGGAGTCGGAACGCGCCCATGGGCAGGCGCAGGGCAAATCCCTGCAGCGAGAGAACGACCGCAATGGCGGCCAGTGACCCGGCCAGCGCGGGAACAATGCTCTCGAAGGCAAAACCGAGAGCCAGTTGCAAGCGGCGGAACCCGAGCGTGCGCAGCATGCCCAGCTCGCGGGTGCGCGATGTGACCGAGGCAAAGAGCGTGTTCATGGCCAGCAAGGTGCCGCCGAGCGTGAGAATGCCCGCCATGATCGCGATGGCCGCCGTGACCGGACGGAATGCCTCGGCGTGGGCCGCATAGTAATCCGTCTCCTGCCGCGCCGACACGATGACATCCCGCCGTGTGTCCAGTTCGAACAAAAGTTCCTCCAAGGCCGCTTCGTCCCGCGCCCGCAGCACCAACGCGTTGAGTTCGGCCCGGCGGTAAGTTGACATCATGCTGTCCAGCGGACCCCAGATTTCCGCCTCGAAGGCGGTGCCCGGCGAGGCAAAGCGCCCGACGATCTTCCACGCTTTTCCGTCCAAGACGATCGACTCGCCGAGGCGCACGGCCTCCGGCGGCAGGCTCAATTTCACACCGACCAGAGGCCCGACCGCGATCTCGCCGTCACCCGACGGCCAGCGTCCTTCCGTCAAGCGCACCTGGTCGTGCACGTCGGGAGCGACCGGCAAAACGCCCCGCACTAGGGCCTGCGATACCCGCCCGTTTTGCTCGTGGGTGGCGGCAAAGAGGACTTCCGGCGAGGCCAAGGATTGTCCGTCCTTTTCCGCGAGCAACGACGAGTGGCGCAGGATTTCGTAAGTGGAGCGATCCAACGAGGAAAACTCGATGGTCTCCGCGCCGCGGCTGGTCACGAGAACGTTGAGCGGATGGCCCGTCGCCTGGAAACTTGCCGCCATGCCGCGCGCGAGCCCGAGCATCACCATGGCGACAAACACGGCAAGTCCGATGCCGGCGGCGGTGAGAAAAGTGCGGGAGCGCCGCACGAGCAAGCTGCGCCAGTGGTATTTGAGCAGCATCAGTCCACCTCCCTGAGGGCATCCGCCGCCCGTAAACGCGCCACGCGAAGCGCGGGAAAAAATCCTGCCGCCGTCGCCAAAAGGACCGAAAGAATCAACGCTTCGGCCATGAGCGCGGGGGAGAGCGAGGGAACAAAAGAGAATCCCTCGACGGACAACTCGAAATGCGAGGTGGTGAGGAGCAGTTTGGCCAGCAAAGCGCCGAGAATTCCGCCGAGCAGCCCGCAGACAAGCGCCTCCGAGAGCATCAACCGGAGGACTTGCGGGCGACGAAAGCCGACAATTTTCAGAATCGCGATCTCCCGCGTGCGGTCCCGGATGCTCATCGCCATGCTGTTGCCGACGCCGAGCGCCACGAGTCCCAAGGCTCCGTAGCCGAGCAACGAAACGAATTTCACCAGCCCGACGAGGCTGGACACCGCCGCATCGAGAAAGGCCTTCTCGGTCGCGGTGCGGGTCGGCGCGGCCGAGTTGACCAACTGCCGGTCGATCGCCGCCGCCACCGCATCGCTTTGCTCGGGGCTGGCGAGGCGCGCGCGGTAGAGTGTCACCGTGCCGATTTGATCCGTTGCCACCTGCAGGTAGTCGAGATCGACGAAGATCGCGCTTTCAAGTCCTTCGGTCGGGGAACTGAAAATTCCCCGGATGGTGAAGGTCAGACCACCCAAACGTTCAAGGGATACGGTTTGTCCGACTTGCCATCCATACCGCGCCGCCGCACGGCGCCCGACCAGAGCGGCGCCGCGCTCGCTCGCAAAAGCGGCGAACTCCGCCTCGGGAACCTCGATGTCCCGGAATTCGCGCACCTTGTCGGGCTCGATCCCGTGCACCGCCACGAGATCGGTCACGCGCGAGCACGAGCTGATGAGAAACAGCTCGGCCGTCACGCCCTTCACGCCGTCCATGTCCTCAAGCGCGGCGCGGTGGGATTGCGGAAGTTTCGACAGCGGCGGACAGCTCTGGAAGCGGTCGAAGACCACGAGCACATCCGGCCGTGCGGCCGTCACCAACATCTTCTGCAAGCCGCGGTCGACCGCCACGACGGCACAAAAGAGC
>CAYQMP010000386.1:0-2179 GCA_964418615.1 uncultured Chthoniobacter sp.
CAGGGGGAACGGGCGTCTCGCCCGTTTTCCGACAGACAACACGGGCGGGACGCCCATGCCCCCTGCCCGAAACAGTGATTGGCGGGTCTTCCGTAACTCAAGTTAGTCGGGGGGCAACCAGCCGTCCCTACCGAGGGTGCCGAAAAGTCGAAAAACTTTTTGGGTTTGATATGAGACGTATTCCGCCTCCGGAATACGCCGCTACTGCAGCGCCTTTTTGACGAACGCTTCCTCGTCCTCGACCATCCGCGTCCACTTGGTGCGGTATTCGGGGTCGTAGCGTTGATCCATCAACTCGGCCATGGCTGCACGGCGCGCGACAAGTTCGGCCAGCACCGGACGAAGTTCGTCATAAGACTCGCGCAGGATGCGCAGGGCCGAGGGCTCGCGGTCCCACAAACCGCCGAAGGAGCCGTCGAATTCGGCGGCGGATTGCGGTTCGTCGCGCTCGCTCGGATGATAAATATCTTCCGGCGGCGGACGTTCCCCGAGGAGACGCGGGGCGATGTAGATGTTGGCCAGCATCCCCTCACGGTATTTGCGCCGCGCGCCCTGATCGTCCCCTTCGAGGCACAGCGAAAGCCCCCAGGCGAAGGAAAGCCAGGCATTGGGCATGTCGCCGGGGTAGCGCGATTCGTAATGACGGAAGAAAAGAGAAGCCTCCTCGTGCTCGCCGGCAAGCAGCAGGAAAAGCGGAACGTAAAAACGCGCGCCGAGATGGTCCGACGGATCGGTCTCGAGCAAATCCTGACCGAGATCGGCTGCGTCGCCGGCGCGTCCGAGATGCCATTGGCAGAGCATCTGACCGAAGATAGCCCGCAGCAGCGGTCGCGTCGTGCGGTCCGTCCACCACTGCACACCGCGTTTGCGCAGGAGCGGTCCGTCGACGTCCGCCACGCGGGCGGCCAGATCAAGACTGCGCTCGTAGCGACCCGCGTGGAATTCCGTTTCGGCCAGTTCCACCCACGCCGCGGTGCACGACGGGTCGATCTCCACCGCTTTTTCCAGCGTGGCCCGGCGTTTTTGCGCCGAGCGCAGGCGCGAGAGATTGCGCACCAACCCCGCGGCGACCGTTGACTTGGGCACCGACGGCACACGCCCGGCGGAGCGGTAGCCCTGCACGGCCAACTCGGATTGCATCTTCGTCTCGTGCGGAGGCGGTTTGACCATTTTCACCTTGGTCTTCCAGTCGCGTCCGAAATATTTCCAATCCTCGGGCACCCATTCCGGCGCTTTCCATACCTGCAGCACATCCGGCGCGCCCAATTCGTCGAAATGCCGCGCCACCCAGTCCTCCGCACGGATCTGGTCGAGTTCGGGAAAAACCTCCGGCGCGGCGAGCGGTTCGAACGAAGGACCGACCAGCAGCAGGATCACGGGGAGAAAAAAGTCGTCCTCGATGGCCAGCGGCTCGGGCACATCCACCCAGCACAGCGACCAGACGGACGGTTCATTGCGCAGCGGTTGGATCATGCCGCCGCACGCTCCCGGACGGGTTCGCCCCATGCGACGGGCACGCGCCGTTTGCGTCCGAGGCGGTCTTGGTAGAACACCTCGCCGTGCGCCATACCGTGTTCATGGACAAGGCGCGTCACTTTCACGTCGAAACAGCAATAGCGCGCCACGTCGAGTTTGCGGCCCTGACGCCACCACTTGATCGCGTCGAGTCCGTCGGCCGTCTTGCCGCAACCGAGCGTCGACTGCGCCACGGCATCGAGTCCGACACGGTGTCCGATTTTTTCCTCGAGCGACACCATGAGGTCGAGGGTCGGAACGCTGTGGGCCAGATCGATCACGGTGTAACCCATGAGCACTTCGAAATCGAAATTGATCACGTTGAAGCCCACGACCAGATCGGCGCGCTGCAGCTGCTCGACAAGATCATGCACACGCTCTTCGCCGTAGACCGCGTATTGTCCCGTTTTCGTGCTGAAAGTTGCCCCCACCGTCATCCCCATGGCCGCCTTTTTGTCCCACCCGCCCGCATCATTCGCCGTCCGCTGAGTTTCCAGATCGAAATAAACAATATCCATGGCCGTCGACCGTCTTTTCTATCCGCCAAGACGCCTCGCGGCAATCGCCGCTTGAGGTGCGGCGCCCCCTGGGCTTTATTGCCCTTTCGCTACGCGCCCGTAGCTCAACCGGATAGAGTGTCGGCCTCCGAAGCCGAAGGTTGTGG
>CAYQMP010000387.1:0-2175 GCA_964418615.1 uncultured Chthoniobacter sp.
CCGTGGAAGGCGGCGTCCCACGGGAAGTTGAATGTCCCGGTCGGGCGATTCAGCGCATTCAGCCCGCATAGGTAGCGTCCGCTGGCCAGCTCTTCGGGCTGCGGTTCTTCGGTGCCGAGGCAGAGCGCGAGGTTCTTTTGCCCAAACTGGTAGAGCTTCACAAAGTCAAAGCGCGGCAGGCCGGTCTCGATGTCGTAGCCGTCCGTGAGCAGGTATCCGCTCGGGGCGTAGTCATACATCTCCAAGTCCCACTCGGCCGCCAGACGGTCGCTGAAGGCATACCGGGTGCGGAAGCGCGGCTCCCGCCACTGGATGACCGGCAGCTTGGCGCCGACCTCGTAGCGGATCAGGTGCAGCATCGCCGTGCTGTCCTTGCCGCCACTCCAGAGGACGACAGGGCTGGAGCACTGGTCAAGCCACTGCTCCACCTTGCGGCAGGTCTCTTTGATGAGATTGTGCATTCTTAACGGCCAGTAAAAATCAGATTGCGATTGCGCCGATGCCAATAGCCATTCCGGCCCCGGCGCCGATCATGCCCATAGTCGCTGCGTTGTTTGTCGCCCCTGCCTGCATGCGGGCGGCTTGTAGTGCGGCATTGTTGTTCATGTAAGAGTTGTAGCGACTGTCGAGCATGTTGGCATTGAACGACGCGACATTGCCCGCGAGCTGGTTCGCCGAGCTAAACGTGTTGCCGATCTGCTGCATTTGGTTGCCTTGGGTCTGCATACCCAGCCCGAGTCCAGGGCCGACCGCCCGGTTGTAGGGATCGGCGGCCAGAAGATTCCCAGCACCGCTGAAATACATATTGGCCAGATTGAGCCGGCGGTTGGTGATGTTGTTGACGAACTGGTCGTTGGCCGCCGAGGCAAATCCCTGCCGCTCCCGCTCGCGGGCCGAGGCATAGGCGTCTCGGTTGAGGATCTCTGCCGCTGTTCCGGCCATGCTGGTGCCGAGACCACGCGCCGCCATGGCCGCACGGGCCGTCTGGGTTGCTTCGCGTTGCTGCTCGGGCGAAAGGCTGCGCCCGAGGGCCAACTCGCGCTCGCCTTGGTCGTAGAGCGCCTGCTCGATGCTCGTCGGGTCAGCGGCGGCCGGGTCCAGGTCGCCGAGGGCCAAGCCACGGCGGATGTAGTCCTGCGCATCGCGGGTCTCTTGGTTGTCCAGATTCCCGGCCAACCGCTGCACCGTGCCGAAGCTCAGATCTTCCAGCTTCGGGTAGTTTTTAATCAGCTCCTCATACTGCGTCTTGATCTGTTCTTTGGCGCCCGCGCTGGCGGCGCCAAAGATGGCACTGACGTTCAACGGTTCCGCCATTGGCGGCGGCGATGATTTCTTCTTTTTGCCTCCTCCACCTCCCATAATTATAGCCTCACTTTCTTTGCTAGTTGCGCCCAATCATGGGCCTTGATTTCAAATGAATTGTGCCGGCACCAAAGTGCCCACCGCTGCGGGCGGCTCGCCACGCGCATGCACTCGCGCACCGGATTTGTGTCGCCAGCACAAGCAGCCAGTTCGACGAACCAGGCGTTGACATCCGCACGCTCATCGTTGACCTCCTGCCGGTCGGCGTCCCAATAGACCTCCCGCGCCAGCAGGAAGACCTGCGGCGTGCTGTAGACGAGTCCGTTGCTGAGATGCCATCCGAGTGTTTCTTCAAAGGTTTCCGTTGTGACGTTGTCGTCGTGCCATGCTTTGGCTCGTTGCCAGGGGAGCATTAGGCCAGCTTCCAGAGTTTCAAAGTTTGACGCTGAGAAACACCGGCGGTGGTGTCGGTATGATTTTGAGTGCTGCCATTAATTCGCATTGTCACTTCCGTGCGAACCAGGATTTTGAGCTGTAAGTTTGTGCTGGCCGTTACGACAAATTGCCCAGACACCGTTGCTAGGGCTGAGTTATGCCCTAACTGCATCCCTTGATAATTTTCTGAACGGCCCTCCCATTTTGATGCCGTGTCGTTCCATAGCCCCAAAATCGGGTGCGGGTCGGCAGCGCTGCTTGTCCTGCCGCATCCAGCCAGAGCTTCGTAATAATAAGTGCCCGCCGGAATGGTGACGGTGTTGCTGTTTAGTGTGGCGATGCTTGCCGTGTCCTGAACTTCTGTGTTCAGGTTCAAAACGGTTAAGGTGTTTGCGGCAACGGTTTGCGGTGTTGCAGCAGCCCCGCCCGCCGGAACAT
>CAYQMP010000388.1:0-2167 GCA_964418615.1 uncultured Chthoniobacter sp.
AAATGACGGCGCCCGGATTCCGCTTTTGTCCGAAGTTGCCCAAGACATTGAGTCATGAAAAACGCCTCGAGGACCCGGCGGCGGAGATTGCCATGATGCGGCGCTTGGGGGACGAGTTGGGGCCGCGTTTCGGTTGCGCTTTGCTCCAGCTGCCGCCGTCCTTCCACGCCCGGCCACATGAGGAGAAAGTGCTGCGGTCGTTTCTTCGCGATTGGCCCGACGCCCTGCCTCTGGCCGTCGAGTTCCGACACGAAAGCTGGAACACGCCGCACGGGGCGCATCTGCTCGAAGATCGCGGGGTGGCTTGGGTTTGGGCCGACAACTTGCCGCTGGACGAGCAAAGCCACGCTGGCTTCGGCTTCCGGCCGGTCACCGCCAAGCATCTCTATGTGCGGCTGCTCGGGGACTTCCGCACCAAATACGGACCCGATGGACGCGAAACGCACCGTTACGGCCGACTGCTCTGGCCGCGGGACACGGCCCTGGAGCATTGGGCGGTCAAATTGCGTCATCACGCCGATGCGGACGCCATTTACGTTTTCGCCAACAATCACTACGAAGGCATGGCCGTGGAGACTGCGCGCCGGTTGGCCGGGAAACTGGGGATGCCTCTGTCGTCGGCTGCCTCGGAAGACGGGCAACTCGAACTGTTCGGCGGCCAAGGTCCCGCTTAAGATTCGCACGATGCGCCTCCTTCTCGTCGACGGGCACTATTATGCCTACCGCTCGTTCTTCGCCATCCGCGACCTGACCAATTCGCGCGGCGAGCCGACCAATGCCGTGTTCGGTTTCGTCAAAGCGCTGCGCAAAATGCTCACTGACGTCCGTCCCGATGCCGCGGCCGTCGTCTGGGATGCCGGACTGCCGGAGCGCCGCATGGAACTGCTCCCGTCCTACAAACAGCAGCGGGAGGAAACGCCCGACCAGTTGGAGGTCCAGTTTCCAGTCATCGAGGAAGCCGCCTCCGCGCTCGGCTTCCATAATGTGAGCCTGAAAGGCCACGAAGCCGACGATCTCATCGCGTCCTACGCGGCCGCGGTGCGCGCGGAAAAACCCGAGGTGATCATCGCGACCAATGACAAAGACATCTACGCGCTGGTCGACGACCGCGTGTCCATCTACTCGACGAACAAAACCGACCTCAAGGATCCCAAAGACGGCTTTGCTTTGCTCGGGCCGTCCGAGGTTGAGACGAAGTGGGGCGTCCCGCCGGGCATGATCCCGGACGTGCTCGCCCTGACCGGCGACGCGGTGGACAACATTCCGGGGGTCGACGGCGTCGGGCCCAAGACCGCGGCCAAATTGGTGCGCGAGCACGGCGCGGTGTCCGGCCTGGCCGCCGATCCATCCGTGATCAAAAACGAAAAACTGCGCGACAAAGTGGCGGCCGCCGCGGACCGACTGCGGTTGAATCTCGAACTCGTACGCTTGGACGACGACCTGCCTCTGCCGGTCGCCGTGCAGGATCTCGTCGTGCGCCCCGATCCCAAAGCCATGCTCGAGGTGGCCCGCCGCTGCGAGTTCCGCAGTCTTCTGGCCGAATACGAAAAGCTCGTCGCCGCGGGAGACTCGCGCCAAGGCGAGTTGTTCTGACCCGCAGCCATATTGCTTTTCCGCGCGGGGCGTGGGGGCAGGCAGGAAGGAGTGCGTGCTCTCGCCTCGGGAAAGTTCCGACGGTCATAGACCGCCGCTACGAACAGTCCATGGTCCGTAAGGGCCGGGCTCGGAATGCGGGATGGGGACGGCTCCGACTACTTTGGCGTAGAACTCGTCGCCGCTTGAGCTGCCGATGATGGCATAAGCGTGGCCGACCGCGGCCAAGCTGTGCAGTGCAGACAAAAGCAATGCGGTGCCGAGGCCTTGCCCGCGCAATTTTTCCGCCACACCGGCCGGACCGAAAAATCCGCGGAAGGTGACGTCGTGGCAGGCAAAGCCGCAAATGTCCCCCGCACTGTCCACGGCAACATGGCAGGAGACCGGCAAACGGGAAAATGCGGTCTCCGCTTCGCCGGCCCAGCGATCGCCGAAATGGGCTTCGACCCAGCGCACCACCGCCCGCCGTTCGGGGGCCAGGGGACGCTTGATGTCATAGCCGGCGGAGCGGATGCGAGCCAGCGCGGGCGCAGGGTCCGGTAGCGTGTAAAGTTTGACCAGCAAGTCGCCCATA
>CAYQMP010000389.1:0-2157 GCA_964418615.1 uncultured Chthoniobacter sp.
GAACGCGCGCGCCAGCTCGGCCTGCAGCGCATGGTGGCGCACAACCGCGAATTGCACCGCACCGACTTCACGGTCTCGGTCGACGCGGCGCGCGGCGTGACCACCGGGATCAGCGCCCGCGATCGCGCCCGCACGATCAAGACGCTGTCTTCGGGCAAGTCCGGTCCGGCCGACCTGACCGAACCCGGGCATGTCTTCCCCTTGCAGGCCCGGGACGGCGGCGTTCTCCAGCGGGCGGGGCACACCGAGGCGGCGGTCGATCTGGCCCGCTTGGCCGGGCTCGATGCCACGGGGGTGATCTGCGAGATCCTCAACGAGGACGGTTCCATGGCGCGGCTTCCGGATCTGCTCAAATTCCGGCGCAAGCACCGTCTGAAAATTTGCTCGATCCGCGATCTCATCGCCCACCGCCGCCGCCGCGAAAAACTGGTCGAGCGCGAGCAGTGCGTGAAGTTGCCGACCGAATACGGGGACTTCGATTTGTATCTTTACCGTTCGCTGACCGACGGAGCGCATCATCTCGCGCTGGTCCGCGGCACGATCGATCCGAAGAAGCCCGTGCTGGTGCGCGTGCACAGCGAATGTCTGACCGGCGATGTCTTCGGTTCCCGTCGGTGCGATTGCGGTTCGCAGTTGCACCAAGCCCTCAAGCAGATCGCGGAGCACGGATCCGGCGTGCTGGTTTATATGCGTCAGGAGGGACGCGGCATCGGCCTGCCGGCCAAAATCCACGCCTACAAGCTGCAGGAGACCGAGGGCCTCGACACCGTGCAGGCCAACGAGCGCCTCGGGTTTCCCATGGATCTGCGCGAATACGGACTGGGCGCGCAGATTTTGTCCGACCTCGGCGTGCGCAAGATCCGCCTGCTGACCAACAACCCGCGCAAGATGGTCGGCCTCTCGGGTCACGGCTTGGAGATCGCGGGGCGCGAACCGATCAAGATCAAGCCGCACGCCGAGAATTCGCGCTACCTGCGGACGAAAAAGCGCAAGATGGGGCACCTTCTCTGATTGCCGCCCCCGGCGCCTTTCTGACACAAGAGAGTCATGTCGACCAAGCTCCCCACCCGGCCGGCCAAGGTGATGTTCGCGTCCACCCCGCGTTTCGCCATCGTGGCCAGCGAATACAACCCGGACTTCGTCCAGGCGCTGGTCAACAACACGTGCAAGGAGCTTTACGCCATCGAAGAGAATTGCGTGATCGAACTTTTCGGTGTGCCCGGGTCCTTCGAGATCCCCGTGGTCGCGGAAATGATCGCGGCGCAGCGCCGGCATGACGTGATCATTGCTCTCGGCGTCATCCTGCAGGGCAAGACGAAGCACGCGGACTTGATCGCCTCAAGCGTGAGCGACGGGTTGCAGCAGGTGGCGTTGAAGCACGCGGTGCCGGTCATTCATGAGGTCCTCCTCCTCGCCACCGAGGAAGACGCGCGCGAGCGTTGCAGCGGCAGCGAGCTCAACCGCGGGATCGAGGCGGCGCGCGCCGCTTTCGCCATGCTGCGCGTGCGCGAGGAAGTGCAGAAGAAAAAAGCCGCCCGCTGAAAATCTCCCGTCGTGCCGAAAGAAAACCGCCGCCAAGCCCGCATCCAAGCCGTGCAGCAGCTTTATGCCCGCGAAATGCGCGGTGTGCTCGTGCCGGACCCGGAGGAGAAGGAACCGGCGTGGCCGGTCGAGGGCGAGGCCTCGCCCTTCGCTGGCGAACTGGTCGGGCAGGCGCTCGGACGCCTGGAGGAAATCGACCGCCACCTTGCCGCCGCCTTGCAGAATTGGGATCTGCGCCGTCTCGGTGCGGTCGACCGTGCCATCCTGCGGCTGGCGGTCGCCGAAATGCTGGCCCATCCCGACATTCCCGCGGCGGTGACGATCAACGAAGCGATCGAAATCGCGCGCAGTCTGGCCACGGCGGAATCGGCGCGTTTTGCCAACGGCGTGCTCGATCGCGTTCGCAAGGAACTGGGGCGCGACGCGCACAAGGCCTCCTGACCATGGCCATCGGTTTTTTGCGCGGTATTGCGGAAAAATTCCGCGGACGCCCGGTCGATTGGGACGAACTGGAAGCGATGTTCCTGCAAGCCGACTTGGGGGTAAAGACGACCCTGGAGTTGCTGGCCAAGCTGCAGTCGGTGCAGAGCCGCGGTCTGCGGGCGGTGCGCATCG
>CAYQMP010000390.1:0-2147 GCA_964418615.1 uncultured Chthoniobacter sp.
AAGCATGAAGAGCCCCACACCGATGAGGAAGGCGGCGAGGCAGAGGATGGCCAGCCGTCCCGAGGCGGGATTGGGCGCGAAGAGCAGGAGCAGGACGAAGCTGCCGACGGCCACGGCAAAACGGCCCATGAGGCGCAACTGGGTCGAATCGTTGGCTTGACCGACCTCGGTGGCGAAATCCACCGGCCGGTGCATGGTGGCGAAGAACGCTTCCACCTGCTCCCGGTAATGGCTGGTGGTCCGCCCCCAGAACAGGCCCGAGAGCAGGAAGACGCCGGTGCCGGAGAGGAAAGACCAGAGCGTTTTCTCCCCGAGGGTCCACGGGGTCTCGGCAAGGAAGGCCATGGTCGACGGCACGAGCGTGGCGGCCATCGAGGCCAGCGCCGCCCAAGGGGGCACACGCCGGACGAATAGGCAGAGCAGCAAGGGGATCGACATCGGTATGACCAGCACCGGCCCCAACGCCACGGCGAATTCGAAAACCCCCTTGCCTTTCATCATCGAGAGCTGCAAAGCCAAGGCGATGACCGCCAGGCCGAAGGTTATGGTGACCACGCGTCCGGCCAGCACTTGACCGGACTCACCGGGCATCTTCCAACCAAACCTCCGGCAAAGTGCAGGCAGCAAGTCACGCACCGCCATGGCGGCATTGCCATTCAGCCCGGCATCCATCGAGCTCATCGTCGCCGAAAACATGGCCACCACCATCATGCCGATCAGGCCCACGGGCAGCAGGTGCACCGACGCCACGGCGAAAGCCGCCTCGGCGGGCTTGGTCATGCCCGAGGCGAGCACTTCGTCGGCGAACAGAATCCGCGCCGCGACCGGCGGCACGAACCACATGAGCGAACCGAGCGCCATCAGCACGAGCGTCAGCAGGGCAGCGCGGCGCGCCTCGCGTCCGTCTTTGACCGCAAAATATTTCACCGCCTGCTGGGCGGAGCACATGAGGGTGGCTTGCACGACAAACATGGCCATGGCCCATTCCAGCGTGTAGGCGTTGAACGGGAAGTCGCCCGGCGCCTTGAAGAGGCGGAAGTCGTGGGTCAGTCCGGCCGACTCGATGGCCGCGAGGAATCCGCCGATCCCGCCGAAATGCGCCACGCAGAGGACGGCGATGAGCAGGGTCATCGACATCATGATGAGTCCTTGCACAAAATCGGCGGCCATGACCGCCCATTTGCCTCCGGTGGTGGAATAAAAAAGGACGACCACCCCGAGGACGGGGATGGTGAGATGGATCGGCAGACCGAAGGCGGTCGCGGTGAAGATGGCCAGGCCGAAGAGCCACATGGCACCGGTGGTAAGAAACAGCAGCATGGCCAGCGCGGCATAGACCTGCTGAGTCACGGGTCCGAACCGCGAGCGGATGACCTCGGGAAACGTGGTGGCGCGCATCTGCCGGAACCACGGGGCAAGGAAGAGGAAATGCAGGAGCAGGCCCGTGCAGTTGGCCAGATAAATGACCAGCACAGTCCAGCCTGCCTCGAAGGCCGCGCCCCCGTTGCCGGTGAAGGTGAACGCGCTGATCCCGGCCATGAATGAACTCATGCCGACGATCCACCACGTGCCCTGGCTGCCCCCGCGGAAATAGTCGCCGGAGTTCTTGTTGAAATTCTTGAAGACCACCCCGACCACCAGCATCAGCACGAGGTAGGCGATGATGACGGTGTATTCGATGGTAGGGTGGGCCATGGCGGAGGCGAGTCAGTGTCAGTATTCAGGGGCAACCGCGGAAAGGACTGACCGAGCGCGGCTCCGTCCGACAAAAGCCGGCCTGCGTGGCGGGGCGATCAGCCGGCTTGTGCACCCCGTGTGCCGGATGGGAAGTTCAGGCCGAGCGCCGGCGGCGGACGACGTGGGCGCCCAGGCCCGCGGCGGCCAGCACCAATAGCGCGTAGGTCGAGGGCTCGGGCACCACATTGACATAGAGGGCGTTGTCTTGGATGGCGAACTCGCTTGTGTAGACGCCGCCCAAATTCACGCCAGCAAAGTCCAGCACATCGAACGTGGTGGAGCCACCCGCCCAGTCGACAAGCTTATACCATCCGAAATCGCCGGTTCCGGCGAAATCGAAGGTGAAGGATGCGCCTGTGCCCTTGAGGAAATCACTACCGCCGGTGATGGCGAGCAGGTCGGAAATTCCC
>CAYQMP010000391.1:0-2132 GCA_964418615.1 uncultured Chthoniobacter sp.
CGATGCCACGGGAGTGCTCTTCCTCCGGGAACCGCGCGAGGCGGAATTTGCCACCGAACCGGCCAAGGACATGGCCCGCGGCATGATCGGTGCGGCCAACCGTTCGGGATTCCTCGCCGCCACCGCTTTGGCCTGCCTCACCGCGCAAGCCGTGCCGGAAGCGGGCGAACTCTCCAGCGTTGCCGCCCGTCGTGCCGACCGCTCGTCCCAAGTCGCCGCTTCCCGCGCACGGGTCCTTGTTTCTCTCGGCCAACCGCGCGAGGCGCTCCTCGAAAGCGAACGCGCCGTTACGCTCGAACCGCTCTCCGCGGAAGCTTGGCAAGTGCGCGCCGAAGCACTGCTGCACGCGGGACTGAATGACGAAGCCTACGGTGCCGGAACCCGTGCCATGGAACTCTCCCCGGGCGACGCGGGGGCACTTTGGCTGGCCGCGCGTTGCGCCAATGCCGCCCGCGCCTTCCAAAGCGAGGCGGCCATTCTCGAGCAGCTCATCGCCCTGACCGAAGCGCGCGGTGCCGACGCATCGTTTTACCAACTCTACCTCGGCCAAAGCTACGCCCGCCAAGGCCTGACCCGCCCTGCCTTGCAGGCTCTGGAGAAAGCGGCCGAAGCGCCGGGACTGTCCGCGGAACAGCGGAGCGAATTGGAACAGGAAATCGCCGACATCCGGTCCAACCCCGGCGCCCTTTGACCTGCGCTTTCGGCTTAACGCACGCAGCCCGGACCGCTACTGTGCGCCGCGTGAGCAAGAAAAAAGCCCGTCCTGCCGGTTCCCAACTGCGTCGTTATTCTTCCCCCGTGCTCGACGGACCCGAGCGCGCTCCCAGCCGTGCCATGCTCTACGCGGTCGGATTCCGGGAAAAAGATTTCGCCAAGCCCCAAGTCGGCATCGCCTCGACCTGGAGCATGGTCACCCCCTGCAACATGCACATCGACGTGCTGGCCCGCGAAGCGGCCGGCGGCGCCAACGCGGCGGGCGGAAAAGCGGTCATCTTCAACACCATCACCATCTCCGACGGCATCTCCATGGGCACCGAGGGGATGAAATATTCCCTCGTTTCACGCGAGGTCATCGCCGAATCGATCGAAACCGTGGTCGGCTGTGAGGGCTTCGACGGATTCGTCGCCATCGGCGGATGCGACAAGAACATGCCGGGCTGCATGCTGGCCATCTCGCGCCTCAACCGCCCGGCCGTCTTCGTCTACGGCGGAACCATCCTTCCCGGCTGCCTCAACGGCCGCAACCTCGACGTCGTTTCGGTCTTCGAAGCCGTCGGCCAGCACGCCGCGAAAAAAATCGGGGACAAGGAACTGACCAAAATCGAATCCTGCGCCATCCCCGGGGCCGGCTCCTGCGGCGGCATGTATACGGCCAACACCATGGCGTCCGCCATCGAAGCCATGGGCATGAGCCTTCCCAACAGCTCTGCCCAAGCCGCCGTCTCCGCCCACAAAAAAACCGACGCGCGCGACGCCGGCGCCGCCGTGGTCAATCTGCTCAAGCGCGGCATCCTTCCCTCGGACATCATCACCCGCGAATCCTTCGAAAACGCCATCACCGTGATCATCGCGCTGGGCGGATCGACCAATGCCGTCCTCCATCTCCTCGCCATGGCCCACGCGGCCGATGTCAAACTCGACATCAACGACTTCACCAAAATCGGGCGCCGCGTGCCCGTCCTCGCCGACCTCAAGCCGAGCGGCAAATACCTCATGTCCGAACTGGTCGGCATTGGCGGCATCGTGCCGATGATGAAAGAACTCCTCTCCGCCGGCCTGCTTCACGGCGACTGCCTCACCGTGACGGGCAAAACGCTCAAGCAAAACCTCGCTCCGTTCAAACCCTACCCCAAGAACCAGCAAATCATCCGTCCGCTCGACAACCCGGTCAAAAAGGACAGCCACCTCGTCATCCTCCACGGGAACCTCGCCCCGGGCGGTGCGGTGGCCAAAATCACCGGCAAGGAAGGCGAGAAGTTCCGCGGCAAAGCCCGCGTCTTCGATTCGGAAGAAGCGGCCCTCGCCGCCATCCTCAAAGGCAAAGTGAAAAAAGGTGACGTCATCGTCATCCGCTACGAGGGACCGCGCGGCGGACCCGGCATGCGCGAAATGCTCGGACCCACCTCGGCCGT
>CAYQMP010000392.1:0-2123 GCA_964418615.1 uncultured Chthoniobacter sp.
AACTGGGCCCGGACAACGGCTTCGACCTGCTCGAGCATTTGCCCGAGACTACGCGTGTCATCTTTACCACCGTGCACACGGGCTACGGGGTGGAAGCCTTCGGCGTCGAGGCTGTGGACTACTTGGTGAAGCCGGTGAGCGAAGATCGCTTGTTGCGCGCGCTGGCCAAGTTGCGTGAGCCCGGGTCCGTGCCGCTGACCAAGGTGCAGGTCTATCGCGGCGGCGGGGAGCGTCATCAACTCGCGCTCGAAGCGGTCGCGGCGATCATGGCCGACCGTGATTACAGCAAGGTGATCTGCGGCAGCAGGGAGTATCCCGACCACCGCCGCTTCAGCGAATGGGGTGACTTGCTGGCCGGCAAGGGGTTCTCGCAGTTGGATCGCTCCACCTTGGTGCGTCTCGACCTCGTTCACTCATGGCAACCCTTCGGCGCCGGTCTCAAACTTAAATTCCGCAACTCTCCGGTCGAACTCGAACTCGGCCGCGCGGCAGCCAAACGCTTCGAGGAGGTTGGGGCGAAGGCACGGTAGGGGCCTGCTGGCCCTAGCGGGCCGGTGCCTAAGGTTGCGGACGGCTGAGGCCAGCGGGCCCCACTGAGGAGTATCACTGCCTACAGAGTCGAACCGCATCCTTGCGTGTGCGTGTGATTGCATATGGGAGCAATATGCTGTATTGCTTCATGGCAGATGGCAGAGCTTCACTTTGAATGGGATCCGCGCAAAGCCGCAACCAACGCGGCCAAGCATGGTGTAACCTTCGAGGAGGCGAAAGCTGTGTTCTACGATGAGGACGCTCTTTTAATTGATGACCCGGATCATTCGAAATCCGAGGAACGGTTCATCCTGATGGGGAGAAGCGCCCGTGCGAGGGTGCTTGTCGTGGTGCACTGCTACCGCCGGGAAGGCTCCGCCATCCGGTTAATTTCTGCCCGCCGGGCAGGAGCCAAAGAACGAAAACCCTACGAGGAGAACAAACGATGAGAAAATCCTACGACTTCAGCAAAGCGCGGCGTAACCCCTACGCCAAGCGCCTCAAAAAAGCCGTCACGATCCGGCTGCAATCCGACGTCATTGACTACTTCAAAGCCATGTCGTCCGAGACCGGCATTCCTTACCAGAACCTCATCAACCTCTATCTTCTGGACTGTGCCACCGAGGGACGTCGCTTGGCGCTTGACTGGCGGAGGTAGGGCGGCAGCTAAGCGCTTCGAGGAGATGACAGCTAAGGCACAAGGTAGGGCCCGCTGGCTCAGCGGGCCGGTGCATGAGGTTGCGGACGGCTGAGGCCAGCCGTCCCTACCGTGATAAGAAAGGTGGATCGCGCCCTCCGGGCGCGATTTCCTCGCACAACTATCGCGATGGGGACATCGCGATCCACCTTGTTGCCAAGGCTTATTTGGCTTGTCGCGTGCTTGCGGGGCCGCGACTTTGGTTGCCTATGCAAAACCTCCCGAAATCCCTCGCGGCGTTCGTTGCTGCTGTTGCTCTCGGTCTTCCGGCGCCCGCCGTGGCTTGCACGGCGTTCCAACTCAAATCCAATGATGGCGCGCAAATTTATGTCCGTTCCATGGAGTTCGGCCAGGCGCTCAATTCCAAGGCGCTCGTCGTGCCGCGCGGCACGGAGTTTACCGGCACGGCGCCCGGTCCGGAGCCCGGCAAAATGTGGAAGGTCAAATACGGTTACGTCGGACTCAACATCGAACAGGATCCGTCCACGGTGGCTGACGGCATGAACGAGAAGGGTCTGGTCATCGGTGTGCTTTACCTTCCCGGATTCGCGGAATACCTGCCGGCGGAAGGTGCGCCGCGGGACAAGTCGATCGGCAGTTGGGAAGTGGCCAACTACCTGCTGGCCAACTGCGCCACAGTCGAGGAGGCGGCCGCCGCGTTGCAGAACGACCTTTACGTCGCCCAGGAGGACTTCCCCGCTTTCAAGATGCTCATGCCTTTCCATTGGTGGATCGGTGATGCCAGCGGCAAGGTGATCATCGCCGAATACGTGGGCGGCAAACTCGCGATCCACGACGCCCCGCTCGGCACCCTGACCAATTCGCCGCCCTACGAGTGGCAGCAGATCAACGTGAGCAATTACGTCGACCTCTCGCCGGTCAATGTGCCCGAGCG
>CAYQMP010000393.1:0-2122 GCA_964418615.1 uncultured Chthoniobacter sp.
CTGCTGGCGGCGGTCTTGGTCATATCAGGAGGGGTGGATCATAGCCGGTCGGCGGGGCAGGGCAAGGGGGAAGTTGGGGGAGAAGGCGGCGACTTGAAGGCTGAGACCTGCCGGACAGAGGAGGATGATGGGTGGTTGCCAGTGCATAGCGGGGGGGGGTACTCTTCGAGGATGCATCCGGTGGTGAACGTCGACGAAAAAATCGGCAAGACGGTAGGGCGGCGGCGGATCAAGGACTCCCTCGAATACGGGTTCGGCCTGCAAAAGTCACTGGCCCGCATCCGGGAGGATGCTCCATTTCCCCGTTTCCCCAAGGGTGTTTTCAAGTTCCGCTCCTTTGAGGAGGCTGACGCATGGACGATGCACTACCTGACGAAGCCGAGGAGCTGATTTCGCGGCCACCGCAACGTGAGGATGTGGTCGGACTTTGCCGCGAGTTGAATCGTCTGGGGGCCAAGTATGTCGTGGTGGGCGGCTTTGCCGTCATTGAGGCCGGCTATTCCCGCACCACCGGTGACATCGACCTGTTGGTCGACCCGGCGGCTGACAACGAGGTGAAAGTTTTCGAGGCGCTGGCCACCCTTCCGGATGGTGCCGTCAGAGAACTTGATGCGGGGGACGTCGAGAAGTTCACGGTGGTCCGCGTTTCGGATGAAGTGCTCGTCGACCTGATGGCCAAAGCGAGCGGCATCAGCTACGAAGAGGCCAAGGGACACATCCATGTGCGCGAACTCGACGGTGTGAAAATTCCTTTTGCCAATCCCGACCTTCTTTGGCGCATGAAAAGCCGTTCCCTGCGCCCCAAAGATCAGGGAGATCTTTATTTCCTGCGCGAGTTGTTTGCGGCTGAGGGGCGGCAGCCGCCGGAATGATCTGCGCTCTCGCGCCTACCCGATCCGCATCGCACCGGGGATTCCCGCGTCCAATGTCGCTAACTTCGCGCCGTTCGCTTTGGCCAGTTGCAGCAGATATCCGTCGGTCAACTGAGCTGGCGTGCGCGCGTAAGGCGGTAGTTTGTCGGCCTCCACGGAATCCGGGACAAAATCGAAGGGAACACGGCTCGACTTTTTCATGCCGGAGAGCGTGTCCTGTGCCGCGTCGAGATGCCTCGACAAACCGGCCTGCATGCTCACGCGCAGGAATCCCAATTCGGTGATCGGGCAGGTGAGAAACGCGGAGGCTGAGCCCGCCGTTTCTTTGAACCAGACGCTGGCTTTCTCGTGATCGGCGTGGTCCTGATGGGCCAGCGCCAGCAGGGCATTCACATCGAGCAGATACTTCACGGGAACTCGGCCAGCAGTTCGCGAACCATCGCGCTCGTCACCTTGGTCTCGCGCTTGGTTCCCTTGGCCACCCGCAGCCCGGAGATCTTGTCCTTCACGTAAACGGGGGCGGAAGGCTTCGGTATGCGGGGCGTCAGCAGGATGGATTCGCCGGTAATCTCGCAATCGAACTTGGTGCCTGTCACCAACCTTAGCCGGCTTCGGGCCAAGCGCGGCAGCACGACTTGGCCCTTGCTGGAGAGCGTGGTTGTCATGGGGACAAATTCGTCCCGTGCCGGCCCGCCGTCAAGTAAGACGAACTTACTTGCTTTCGGTGCCCCCGCCGCTTCCGGTGAAAACTCTGTGAAAAGCGGTCCGCCGAGGTCATCTTTGGTCCATGCCGACAGTAGAAATTCCGCCCAAAGCCCTCATCGGCATGGTCCATGTCGGGGCGTTGCCCGGCACGCCGCGGGCTTCGCAATCGGTCGACGAACTGGTCCAGTCTGCCGTGCAGGAGGTTTGGGCGCTGGCCGAAGGCGGTTGCGATGCCATCCTTATCGAGAACATGCACGATATTCCTTACCTCAAACGCGAGGTAGGACCCGAAGTCATCGCGACCATGACAGCCGTGTGCCGCGCGATCAACGAGGCGACCGACTTGCCCTGCGGTGTGCAGGTGCTGGCCGGGGCCAACGAGGCCGCGCTGGCCGTCGCTTTGGCCGCCGGGCTCGATTTTATCCGCGTCGAAGGCTTTGTCTTCGGCCATGTGGCCGACGAAGGATGGATGGATGCGTGCGCGGGTCCTTTGCTGCGCTACCGCAAACAAATCGGCGCGGACCACATCGCCGTGTGGGCCGATG
>CAYQMP010000394.1:0-2120 GCA_964418615.1 uncultured Chthoniobacter sp.
CGGCCGGCGGGCGTGGTAATGGTGAGGGTCGGGGCCGCCGCGGTTTTGCCCAGGACAAATGCTTCCGAGCCGAGAGCCTCGAGAACGCGCGGGACATTGTCTTCGCGCACCTCGAGCGCAATGCGTCCGAGGGATTCGGAGAAGAGCGCGGTGCATTCGTCGGCGTCGTCGAGTGTCGCCTCGATGCCGAGGTCGCCGCCGATGGCCATTTCGGCCAAGGCCACGGCGAGACCGCCTTCGCTCACATCGTGGGCGGACTCGACGAGGCCATCGTTCATCAATCGGTGGATTCGGCGGTAGCGCTGCGGGGCCGACGGATCCGGCGCGGGCACCGTGCCGCTTTCATCTCCGGCCACGAGGTTAAAGTGGCTGCCGCCGAACTCGCGCGCCGTGCGTCCGGTGAGGATGAGCACGTTACCCGCATCACGCAGCGCGGTGCCGACCGCGCGGTCGGCCTGCGGCAGGTGGGCCAGTGCGGTGATGACCAAAGTCGGCGGGATGGAACGGCGTTTGCCGTCCGAGGCCACGTATTCGTTGTTGAGCGAGTCCTTGCCCGAGACGAACGGCGCGCCGTAAACCCGCGCGGCATCGCAGCAACCGCGCACCGTGGCGACGAGATCGCCGAGGGTTTCCGGGCGACGCGGATCGCCCCAGGAAAAATTGTCGAGCAGCGCGGCCTGCGCGGGATCGGCGCCGGCCGCGGTGACATTGCGCATAGCTTCATCAACGACGGCATGCGCCATGCGCTCGGGATCGAAGAGTCCGTAGCGCGCATTGACGCCGATGCCGAGGGCAAAGCCGGACGCGCGTTGCGGCGGGGCGATGACCGTGCCGTCGGACGGACCCGACTGCCGCGATCCGGCCATGGGTCGCACCACCGTGGCGCCGAGCACCTCGTGGTCGTAGCGGTGGATGATCGCTTCTTTCGACGCGATGTTCGGATGGGCGAGGAGGGCGAGCAAAGTTTTGTCCACGTCGGCGTGGCGGACCCGCGTGTCGGGGGTGCGGTCCGGCTCAGGCAACACGGCGCGCAGTTGCCGCACGGGACGTCCTTTGTGCAGGAACGCCATGGGCAGATCCACGACCGTCTTCGCGCCGTGGCGCACGAGCAACCGTTGGTCCCCGGTGAATTCACCGATGTCGCAGGCGGAAAGACCGAGGTGCTTGGCGCGGGCGAGGACGTCGGCCGCACGGTCCGGCGCGACGGCCAAAACCATCCGCTCCTGCGCTTCGGACAACCAAACTTCCCACGGCAGCAGTCCGGCGTATTTGCGGTCGACCGCGGTCAGATCGACCGACACGCCGGTGCTTTCGCCGAGTTCGCCGACCGCGGAGGAAAGTCCGCCTGCCCCGCAATCGGTCAGGGCATGGACCAGCGGATCCGGCCGATCGAGCAAGTCGACCAGCAGGTCGGTGACGAGGCGTTCGATGATCGGATCCCCGATCTGCACCGAGGCGCCGGCCACTTCGCCGGTCGTGGCGTCCATCGTCATGGAGGAGAAGGTTGCCCCCCGGATGCCGTCGCGCCCGGTCGCCCCGCCGACCACGACAATGCGGTCGCCGGGTTGCGGTCCGGTGAGTTTGTCATAGCCCTGCAGCACCTCGCCGACGCATCCGCAGAAGACAAGCGGGTTGGCCGTGTATCCCGGATCGTAGAGCACGGCGCCGGCCACGGTCGGAATGCCCATCTTGTTGCCGTAGTCGGCCACACCCTCGACGACGCCTTCCTCGATGATGGCCGGATGCAGCACGCCCTCGGGCAGCTCATGGTGGTCGAGTTCGCGCGGTCCGAAGCAAAGGATGTCGGTCAGGGCCACAGGACGGGCCGGGGCGGCAATGACGTCGCGGATGACCCCGCCCACGCCGGTGTTGGCGCCGCCGAAGGGTTCGATGGCGCTCGGATGGTTGTGCGTCTCGGCTTTGATCGCGAGGCGCACGCCGTCGGCGAAGGAAACGATGCCGGCATTGCCGTCGAAGGCGGAGACGACGAAAGGGGCCGCCATTTCCCTGGTCGTGTCGCGCAGTTGGCGCAGCAGCGGGGTGATTTCCGCACCGCCGGCCTCGATGCGCGCGCCGAAACTTTTGTGCGAGCAGTGGTCGCTCCAAGTCTGCGCGATGGT
>CAYQMP010000395.1:0-2114 GCA_964418615.1 uncultured Chthoniobacter sp.
GGTTTGCCGTCACTATGTCGGTGCGTTCAAACAAGATCTGCTCTATATAGAGGGCGCCCGGCTCACTCTGGCCGCGCTGGTAAAAAAACGGGCCGGCTGCTGAATTTTATCCATGGCTTATTTCCGCGATCTCGTCCGTTGCCGTCCGCACCCGAAATTCTGGGCCAAGACGTTCGCCCATCTGCTGACCCCGGGCGGCTACGGCTACATCCGCCAATTGCGGGCGGGCCAAGATGCGTCCTACGTCCACGAGCGCGACAAGCATCCGGTCCGGCACAAACACCACGGCGGTGGCGGCTGGAAAGAAGGCACCGAGGATGGCCTGCGCAAACGCGACTACGCGGATTACAACGAATACCTGACCCACCAGAAATTGAAGCTCGAGGAGCTGGTCAAGATGAAAGGCGGGTTCAGCAACTTCGATATCTTCGATTACCGCGTGAAATTTTACACGCGCTTCCGCCATCTGCCCGGTTTCCTGCCCGCCTCGGCGGGCATCCTCTGCTGCGGAGCGCGGCAGGGCACCGAGGTCGATGTGCTCCGGGATCTGGGATTCCACCAAGCGCGCGGGATTGATCTGAATCCGGGGCCGGACAACCCGCTGGTGGAGGCGGGCGACATGATGAAACTGGCCTCGCCGGACAACTCGCTCGACCTCATTTACACCAACTGCGTCGATCATTCCTTCGACCTCGATGCGATGATCGCCGAGCATGCGCGGGCGCTGAAACCGGACGGCTATCTGCTCTACGACATCGCCTTCAATGACGACGAGGGCGCGGGCGTCTGGGAGTCCATCCTCTGGGAGCGCGAGGAAGATGTGATCCGCCGCCTGCTGGAGAAATTCCGCGAAGTGGTGCGCATTGAACGGGAGCGCGGGTGGATTTGGGTGCTGGTGCGCGGCAAACGGTGAGCGCGCCCCGCATCGTTGGCATCGTCCTCGTGCGCAACGAGGACCTGCTCGTTGGGCGTGCCCTTCGCAACGCGGCCGCTTTTGCCGATGAATGGATTTTGTGCGACCACGATTCCACGGACAGAACACTCCGTGTTCTTCAAACCGAAGCAACATCACTGCCCGCGGCCCGTGTCCACCAACTGCGTCATCCGCGCGAGTCGCACGACCTGATCAAAAAGTTCGCCGGACAAGATGTGTGGGTTTTCGGCTTGGACGGCGACGAGATCTACGATCCGTCCGGACGCCGGCGTTTGCGCGAACGTTTGCGGGCCGGCGAGTTCCAGAAAGACTGGATGGTCCTGGGCAACGTGCTGCATGTGACAAAATTGGCGCCGGACCATGCAACGGTTTCTGGTCATCTGGCGCCGCCGTGCCGCAGCATGACCAAACTTTACAATTTCTCGGCCATCAATTCTTGGGACGGCTATTGCGCGGAGCGGTTGCATGGCGGCACACCGCGCTTCCGTCCGGGCTACGATGAGTCCGGCAAGCGGAACCTCCACGAGGTGACGCCGTGGGAGACCTCGGATTTCCGCTGTTTGCACATGTGCTTCCAACCCCGAAGTTCCCGCGGCGACGGGGCGGCACGTCCCAATATCATGGAACTCTACGGTCCGAGCCGCCGCTGGTCATGGTGGCGGGCGTTGCGTCGAGGTCTCGGGTTATCCTCCGATGCGCGCTGGAAATACGGACGCTACCGGCGCGGGGACGAGGTCACGTTCACGGCCGCCCCCTTTTTCAAGGAAAGCTGATCCCATGGCCGGTCTTTTTTCACGCCGAGAACCGGTGGCAACCGTCGCCTTCAACGTGCGCCCACGTTCCGGGCCTTACGGTGGCGCCAACCAGTGGGCCGCCCAACTCACCACCGCCCTACGGCGCGCAGGCTACCGAATCGTCCACGACCTGCGACCGGACGTCGATCTGGTCATGGGCACGCACTTGGGCCTGTCGGGCCGTTTGGCCTTTTCGTGGGAGGAGGTCGCCGAGGCGAAAAAGCGCAACCCGCGCCTGCGCGTCATCCAGCGGATCAACGACAAGTTCCCGTCACCCGTCTCCGATTCGGCCCAGGTGAGCGCCTTGCCCAACTCGGTGCGCGGGTCGTAGGAAAACGGCTTGCCGTCGACGCCCAGGATTACGTCACCCACTGCGAGGATCCCGT
>CAYQMP010000396.1:0-2114 GCA_964418615.1 uncultured Chthoniobacter sp.
AAGGGTCGATGCCACGGTCGCAGAGCGAGGCCGCAAGCGATTTGCTGCGGCAAAGAAACAGGTCCACCCACCCTTGGACTGCTTTGAGTTCCTCGGAAGTCATCTTCTCCGAAAGATCGACACCGTGGAAGGAAACCACTTTGGCTATGGGTGTCTCGCGCAGGAAGGGGAGGCAGCGGGCGGCGTCCGTGCCGAAGTAAACATGGAAAACATCGGCATTGCGCTCATCGCAAAGCTTGTGGATTTGGCGGCACTCGGTGGCGTCGAGCGGAATGCGGCATCCGCGTGCCTGGCACCAGACGCGTTGCAGCATGCGCAGCGGATGACGGCGCAAACTGACCACGCGTGATGCAGGGAACAATCTTTCGTTCTCCCGGCGGCGGGTGACAATCCAGTTTTCGTAACGCTCCAAGCTCGTCGTCTGCCGGTAAACGTGCAGCATTTCCCTCTTGAGGAATGTGGCGACGAAGGAGATCAGGACAGGCTGCTTCCCCATGGTGAACAGCAGTTAACACTCCCCCGACGAATGCTGCAATCCGTCAGTTGCCGAGAAAAGCTCTTGGCCGTGGCGCCCGCGGCGGTAGTTTTTCGGGTCACCGATGGGGGAGGAGTCCGAAACCAATCAGTCATGGCATAGGCGGGCGCGGGGCTTTCTGACCGCCCTCGCGCGTCGGGGCGGATGGCTCGTCTTGGCCTTCGCCGTGGTCTACTACGGGCTGTATTTCGATACAGGTTTGAAGTTGACCGGGGAACAAGGCAGCAACGCCCTCCTCGCTTCCCGTCTCCTCGCTGGCGAGCGCCCGGTCGTTGACGTTTTTCTCGGCTACAATGTCATGTGGTTCTACCCGCTGGCGGCCATTTTCAAGGTCCTCGGCACGCACTGGCTGGCCATGCGGATCTTTTTTCTGGTTCTCGCGACGGTCACCGCGCTGCTCGGCTATTCGCTGGTGCGCCGCGTGACGGGGCTGGCGTGGCTGGCCTTGGCCACGGCGGTTTTCATGGTTCTCATGCCCGGCGCGATTTTCCGGAACTACATGGGCTTCCTCGGCGTGCTCGCTTCTTGGCTTCTGCTGCGTGCTTATGTCCTCGAGGACAACGGACGCGCTGGCCGGATCGCGTGGATGGCTGCGGCCGGAGCCGGCTTGTCGCTTTGCTTCCTGCTGCGGATCGAGCCCAGTTTGCTTCTTGTGGTGGTATGGGCCGGGCTGACCCTGCTGTATCCTTTCGCGGTGCGCGGCGAGTTTGCGTCGCGCGCGCGCACGGTGACCTTGGGAACGCTGGCCGCGGTGGCCGCCTTTACCGCGGTCCACGCACCTTTTGTGGTCGATGCCTACCGCCGCGGCTTCGGCCCCCAGTTCATCGGGCAATACACGGCAACGATCGGACTCCTCCATTGGGAGTTGATGAATGAGTTGCGCCCCGCGCCGCCTTCGGCCAACGGGGATGGGACCACGAGCGCGGAAATTATCCGCGTCTCCAGTCGCGGGGAAAGCGATACGGGAACCGGGCTGGGTTCGCGCGAGGGACGGAGGCAATTGCCGCCGCTGTCCGGTGTTGTTCGCGACGGCGGCATTTACTTCCACGCCGCCGGGATGTGGTTTCCCGTGCTCCTCGCCCCTCTGCTTGTGGTCAGCGGAGTCTTCCTGCTGGCTGCCGCCCTCGTTTGTGTCGACGCCCGCCTCAAGAGGCTCGCATTGGTCATCCTGACCACCAACGGCTGCGCTCTGGCCTTATTCCCGCAGTATTTCTTTTTCCGGCCGGACACCGCGCACCTCAACGAATTCATGGTCCCGTTCTGGCCGGCCATCGCCTGCTCCGCATGGGCGGTTCTTGCGGCAACCGAGAGGCGCCGGTTCCTGCGCGGCTGGGCTTGGTTTCTGGTGGGCCTCTCGTTGCTTCAGGCCGTGGTTTCTTTCAATGCGCTCTTCGGCCGCGAAGCTTCTGGTAGTATCAGCGGCGGACGCGGAATGGATTCACGTTTTCGCGCTTCCAGCGGATACCATCCTCACTGACCGCGTAGGCCATACAACGATAATGCGCGCGTCCGATGGCGTCGTACCACATCTTGTAGACGCCTTAATCTTCCCATACCGTCGTATAGAGGCCGATGTGAC
>CAYQMP010000397.1:0-2112 GCA_964418615.1 uncultured Chthoniobacter sp.
CTTTCATGTTGTAGTGACCCGACCCGCAGATCTGGCTGCAGGCCAGTTCGAAATTGCCGGTGCGCGTCGGCTCGAACCACACCCAGGCGATGGTGCGCCCGGGCACGGCGGCTTGGTAGAGGCGGAACTCGGGCACGTAGAACGAGTGGATGACGTCGCGCGAGTGCAGGTAGATGTGCACGGGGCGGTTGACCGGTATGACCAATTCGGTGCTGGAAAAATCATCGTCACCCGCGGGGTCGTCCGGCACGAGGCCGAAGCGGTTGTCGACCGAGTAGCTGTGCACGTCGACCTTGCCGAGTTGTCCGTCGGCCCCGGCGTAGCGCATGTCCCATCCGAACTGGTAGCTGACCACGTCGACTTTGACCGAATCCTCCGGCGCCGGGCTGTGCAACTCGGCCCAGAGGCGGTTGCTGTAGATGACCAGACCGAGGAAGATCGCCGTGGGGATGGCGGTCCAGATGATCTCGAGCTTGTTGTTGCCGTGGCTGTAGTAAGCCTTCGAGCCGGGGCGTTTGCGGTATTTGACCAGATAGTAGATGTAGACGGACTGGGTGAGGACGAAGACCGCGGCGGTGAGGTAGAAAATGAAGTTGAGCAGCGTGTCGACTTTCTTGGCGCCGACCGTGGCGGCTTCGGGTGCCCAATAAAGATTGGTCTCGCGAACTTCGGCCGACGCTTCGGGTGCGAGCGCGAGGAGCGCAAGGAAGGCGAGGAATGAAAATGGCGTGAGGATTCGGCGCATGATCAGGCGGCGGCGGGGGTTGCGGCGGGTTGCGCTTCCATGGGTGTGGCCGGAGGCGCGTCACCTTCGGCCGGAGCTGGTGCGGCTTCGCCCTCGGGTGCGGGCGGAGCGGCGGATTCGAATTTCTCCGCAGGGATGGCCTGCAGCTGGGCTTGCGTGTAGGGCTCGGTGCGGTCGGCGGTTTCCTCGCGGATCTTGGCCACTTGTTCCGCAGTGATCGGCGGCGCGCTGTTGCCCCATTCGTTGCGGATGTAGGTCAGGATCATGGCGATCTGGTCGTCCTTGAGTTGCTTCCACGGCGGCATGGCGCCGTTGTAGGTGTCGCCTTTCACTTGGATCGGACCCTGCAAGCCGTGGAGGAGGATTTTCACCAGATGGTTGTCGCCGTGCCAGTCGCCGCCAATGACCCACTCGCTGTCGACCAACGTGGGGAACTGTCCGGCCACGCCTTGACCCGTCGCTTGGTGACAGGCCACGCAGTTGGCGGTGAAGAGACGTTTGCCCACCACCATGGGATCGGGCGGACCTTTGGCCACGCCGCCACCGCCGGTCCAGGAGACTTGCGATGGATTGAAAACATCAGACTGGAAACCACCGCTGTTGAAGGCGAGGTAGGCGCCGCCCCAGAACACGAGGGCCATGAAGCCCGAGACGAGCCAGAGCGGGATGGGTTCGTAGCCGTCGCGCGGGTCGTCTTTCTCGCGGAGGATGGCCCCGTGCACATCGCGCACGTTGAGCCCCTCGCCCTCGAGGTGGGCCTGCAGTTCGTCGGAGCCGGGTTTTTGCGGGTCGATCATTGCGGCGGTTCCGGAGCCTCCGGCAGAGGATAGTTGCGGTTCAACGAAAGAAGATAAGCGACGAGGGCCTCGGCTTCGTAAGTGGGGACAACTTCGTAGCCGTCGGGCGGATTGTCCGGCGGCAGGAGGTCGATGGCATTGGCCGAGCGCTGGCCTTCGATTTTCTGCGTGCGGTAGAGGTATTTGTAACTCGGCATGATCGAGCCGGGGCTGACCGTGCCCGGCTGGTAAAGATGCTGGTGATGCCACATTTCGCTGGGCTGGCGGGCGCCGATGTTGGTCAGGTCGGGACCGGTGCGCATCGTGCCGAGGAAAACGGGATTTTCCCGCATGTAATCGCGGGCCACGGTGGGACGCGCGCCCCAGCCGCGCTCGAGGTCGCTGCCGTAGCCGACTTGGCGGACTTGCTGGCTATGACAATAAATGCAGCCGGCCGAGGCGTAGACCTCCTGGCCGCGTTCGGCCAGACCGGAGAGCGGCGGCGGAAGGATGTCGCCCGTTTCCTCGTCGGTCACCGGCGTGTAGCGCGCCAAGGCGAAGTAGGGATAGGCGACCAACCCGAGCCACGAG
>CAYQMP010000398.1:0-2102 GCA_964418615.1 uncultured Chthoniobacter sp.
CCGCCGGAAAGCTGCGCGATCTTGCGGTCGGCGTAGGCTTCCATGCGCACGTCGGACAGCGCGCGGGCCACGCGTTTTTTTATTTCCGCCCGCGGCACGCGGCGTTCCTCCAACCCGAAGGCGACGTTCCTCGCTACGGTGAGGTGCGGCCAGAGCGCGTAGCTTTGGAACATCATCCCGGTGTTGCGCTTGTGCGGCGGGACACGGGTCACATCGTCGTCGTCGAACAGGATGCGACCCTTTTCCGGTGTGTAGAATCCGGCGATGTGGCGGAGCAGGGTGGTCTTGCCGCAGCCGCTGGGACCGAGCAGGAAAAACAACTCGCCTTTCTGGACGCGCAGATTGACCCGGTCCAAGGCTGTCACCTCGCCGAACTTTTTGGTCAGATTTTCGACGGTAATGGTGGGCATGGAGCGGCCGAATATGACCACGACCCGTTCCCGAGGCAGGCAGAAAACAACGCTTGTGACAAATTTGTCGCAACTCGCCGCCGTGAAGGATGCTCGGAGCCTCGCCGGAGGGCGGTTTTTCTCTGTTAGTCCGTTGGTTACGGAATTGTTGCCTGAAACTTCTTGGTGCGCCTGCCCAAAACGAATTTTCTGCGCCGCGTTTGGTCAATAATCCAACGCAAAACCCATGAAAACCACCGCATTGTTATTCGTCGTCGCCGCTGTTGCCGCGGCCCCCGCCCAAGCCCAACAACTCTCCGGTGCAGGCGCCACCTTTCCGGCGCCGCTCTACCAACGCTGGAGCGTGGAATACAACCAGAAGCACCCCGATGTGCAGGTGAACTACCAGTCCGTCGGCAGCGGAGCCGGAGTGAAAAACTTCATCCAAGGTGTCGTTGACTTCGGCGCGAGCGATGCCGCCATGACCGACGAGGAGATGGCGAAGTCACCCCGCGGCGCCGTGCTCGTCCCGGCCACCGCGGGGAGCGTGGTGTTGGCCTACAACCTGCCGGGGATCGACAACCTTAAACTCAACCGCGAGGCCCTCGCCGGCATTTTCCTCGGCACGGTCAAGAATTGGAGCGATCCGGCCATCGCCAAAAGCAACGAGGGTGTCGACCTCCCGGATCAGCCGATCAACGTTGCCTACCGCTCGGACGGCAGCGGCACGACCTTCGTCTTCACGCAGCACATGTCGGCTGTCAGCCCGGAATTCGACGAGAAGATCGGCACCGACAAATCGGTGACCTTTCCCGTCGGTGTCGGCGGCAAAGGCAACGAGGGTGTCACCGCGCTGATCAAGCAGACGCCCGGGACCATCGGATACGTGGAATACGGTTACGCGAAAAACAACGGCTTGAGCGCGGCCGCCATCGAGAACAAATCCGGCAATTTTGTCGCTCCTTCGCCGGAAAGCGGCGCCTCGACCCTGGCTTCGGTCGAGATGCCGGCCAACCTCCGCGTCTGGCCGGTCGACCCCGCCGGTGCGCAGGATTATCCCATCGTGTCCTTCAGCTGGCTTCTCCTCTACGGCAAATATGATGACGCCAAAAAATTGGCCGCTCTCAAGGAATTCGTGAACTACGGCCTGACCGAGGGTCAGGGATTTGCCGACGAACTCGGCTACATCCCGCTTCCCGCGCCGGTCGTGGAAAAAGCCAAAGCCGCTCTGGCCTCGATCGAGTAATTCGCTTTTGATGCAAATCCCAAGGGAACAAAAAGCCATGACAAATCCCATCTGCAAACTGCGGCGCGCGGCATCGCTGCTCGCCTGCCTCTGTGTCATAGTCTCCGGTGCCCGCGCCGGTCAGGTAGCGGCCGAGAGCACGGCCGAGGCTTCTCCCGGTGCTTTCGAGGAGTGGTGGAACGGCAAGCACGTGACCGGCGATTGGTTCGGCGCGCGTGATGTGCTCGGTGACCGCGGAATCAAACTCGGCGGTTCCTACAAGCTCGCCTACTTCGGCGTGGTCGACAGTCAAAACGGCTCCGGCGGGTTTTACGGCCAGGATCTTGTCTTCAACGCCAAGGTCGATTTCTCCAAGCTGACCGGCCTCGGCGCGATCGACGGCCTCGAAGGATTTGCCGAAGGCCGCTGGCGTGAGAACCGCCCGAACGTGGGCAACCCGAACGAGCTGGTCGACGGCAGCAGCATGT
>CAYQMP010000399.1:0-2097 GCA_964418615.1 uncultured Chthoniobacter sp.
CGGGCATCAGACCCGCTCCCAACCACGCAGTCGCTCCTCCTTGTAAAAAATTTCGTCGCTTCATTCCCCTCTTCATACCGGGACACGCTCACAGATCAACGCACTCCGCACAAGACAGGACTTTGGGGATTGAACTTCCGTCGCACTGCCGTGCTTGCTAAGCTGTCAGTCATGAAAATTCCGCTGATCATGATATTCGGGTGGGCGTGCGCCGCCATCACTCCGGCGGCAGAACCCTTCGAACTGGCTTTGCGTGTCCGCCACGAATCGCAAGTGATTCCAGATCAATACGGCTTGCAGCTACGACGAGAGAGCTGGAAGCCGGAGGAGACAGCGGTGATTGTCTGCGACATGTGGGATGCGCATCACTGCCTCAATGCGGTCAGACGGGCGAAGCAGTTGGTGCCGCGGATGAATGCCCTTCTCAAGGAAGTGCGCGAGCGAGGCGGCCTGATCATCCACGCCCCTTCTTCCTGCATGGCTGCTTACGCCGATCATCCGGCACGCCATCGGGCGCAGGCCGTGCCCCTCGCTCCATCGCCGCCGAACGGGATCGATCAATGGCTGCCTTGGATCAACCAACGAGAGGAACAAGTCGGCTACCCGATCGACCACTCGGATGGTGGCGAGGACGATGACCCGGAGGAACACGCCGCATGGGCGCGGGAATTGGAGGCGCAGGGCCGCAATCCCCGCAGTCCCTGGAAAAGCCAGATCGCCACCCTCGAGATCGACCCGGAGCGCGACCTGATCACCGACAACGGATTGGAAAACTGGAGCATCCTGAAGCAGCACGGCATCCGCAACGTCCTGATGGTCGGGGTGCACACCAACATGTGCGTCCTCGGCAGACCTTTTGGCCTGCGACAACTGAAGCGCAATGGCCTGAATGTGGCCCTGGTCCGAGATCTGACGGACACCATGTACAACCCCGCGATGCCACCAAAGGTCAGCCATTTTGCAGGGACCGACCTCGTCATCGCCCATATCGAGAAATACGTCTGTCCCACCGTCACCAGTCACGATGTCCTGGGCGGCGAGAACTTCGTTTTTGCCAAAGACACCCGCCAGAAAATCGTCTTCCTCATCGGTGAACGGGAATATCATACGGTCGAGACCCTGCCGGCCTTCGCCGAGAAGGAACTGACGGCCAAATACCGCTGCGAGTTTCTTCTGGCTGCCGATGGCTCCAATGACTTTGGTGACATTGCCTCGGCGCTCGAAGATGCCGACGCCTTGGTCGTCAGCGTGCGTCGGCGCACCCCGAAACTGGCGCAGATGCGGGCGATCAAAGACTTCATCCAAGCTGGCAAAGCGGTGATCGGAATTCGGACCGCGAGCCATGCCTTTTCCCTGCGGGACAAAGCGCCACCCGAGGGTCACCGGGCTTGGGAGGATTTCGATGCGGAGGTCTTCGGCGGCAGTTACCACGGCCACCACGGCAACAAGCTCAAAACCTTTGCCAAGGGGGTCGGCAAGCATCCCATCATCGCCGGTATGGCACGACAGGAATTCGCCACCGGAGGTTCCTTGTATGAAGTGCGCCCGCTCAGGAAAGGCACCACGATCTTGCTGGAGGGCCGTGCGGACACCATCAAGAACCCCGAGCCGGTGGCCTGGACCTTCACCCATCTTCACGGAGGCCGCAGCTTCTACACCTCTCTGGGGCACCCGGATGACTTTGCCAATCCCTTCTTCACCACTTTCCTGAGCCGCGGGATCGACTGGGCTCTGGGAAAAAAACTCGAGAAACTAACCGCAGTGGAGCCCCTGTCGGTTCCCGGCGTGTGGGAAGAACAGGCGGACGGACGCTGGCAGGATCTCGATGGCGAAGCGTGGTATGCTTCCCGGATTCGCTTGCCCAAGGAGTGGAACAGCGCAGTGGCTCTCGAATTGGAATCGATCGACAACGCCGCCGAAGTCTATCTCGGTGGGCAAAAGATCGGAAACCTGGGGGGCTTCCCACCGCACGATCGGAATGGCCTCGGGGAAAAAGGCCGGTTCAGCGTGCCTGACCAGCTCCTCCAGCCGGGTGCCGAAATGACGGTCGCGATCCGTCTCTATGACCACGAAGGCCGTGGCGGATTCAAAGGGCGG
>CAYQMP010000400.1:0-2095 GCA_964418615.1 uncultured Chthoniobacter sp.
GTTCCCATTTCTTTGGCCGCCGCCGCTTCCATCGCAGTGCTCTTGTTGGTCGCCGGGGGAAAGACCACGCAAGGGCCTGCGGTGGCGGCGGCGGATGGTCCGCCGACCACACAAAAACAATCCTTTCGCATCGACGGGATCCGGACAACCTACGCGGAGGGCCGCACCATCACCATGAGCGAAAGTGCCCGCGTGGCGCAGGAGCTGCGCGAAGATGCCGGGCTGTCGCTCACTTCGCCTGCGGTGCGGATGAAGCCACTCATCTGGGATGAAGATCTCACCCGGCTGGGCAGCATCGGAGAGCAGCCATGAGATCCTCGGGACGTAAAATTGGGTTGCCGCGCCACGCAAGAGGAGGCGACTATCGCCGCTCGTTCCCCGCTATCATGATGCGCCGAGCATTTTTTTGGCTTTTGGTTCTGGCTGCTCCGGTCGGAGCGACCGAGGCGGATGTTGTTTGGGAACCGGCGCAAATTCTCGACGCCGAACAAATCGCAGAGTCCGGGGCTTTTGTGCCGCTGGCCATCCCCACGTTCTTCGACAACTTCCGTTATCCGTTTTTGCAGGACGACGAGTCGGTGGTTTTCATTGCCAACGATGGAGGCACTGCCGGTCTCGGGCGCCAAGGAATTTTCCGCATCGCCAAGAACGGCGAGGTGAGCAAGCTGGCCGAGGTCGGTGACTACTTTTCCGGCACGGGATTGCGACTCACCGGCGTGTCGGGATTGAGGGTCGACGACGGGCGCGCCGTGTTCCGCTGCGGTGCCGATGACGGCAGCGGCGGTGTGGGGATGTGGGAGGAGGGCCGTCTGCTCTTGCTCGCGCAGACCGGCGAGGCAACCGGGTTGGGCAACATCGGGTATCCGGGATTCGGCGGCAACACGGTGACCTTTTATGCGGAAGACGCGGAGGAGAACGGGGCGATCTACGCGGTGGACCTCGCGGCCTTCCCGCGTGTGCCGCGCAAATTGGTCGACACCGCGACGACTATACCGGGAGGCGACGGAAAGCTTTTCGGAAGTTTCGGCTTCCAGCAGGAGGCGGAGGATGGGGTGTCGGTTTTTCGCGGTTTCGCGGCGGGTGCGCGCGAGCTACTGCAACTGACCGGCGGAGACGAACGGGCCTTGGGCGGAGTTTTCCGGCAGAACATCCGCGGGGACGGAGAGCCCGAAAAGATCATCGACACGCTGGCTCCGCTGCCCGGCGGTCCGCCGGGTGTGACCTTCGCCGAACTGCGGAACGCCATCCCGCGCGACGGAACCGTGCTGGTGCCGTCCTGGACCCGCGAGCACAGCGGCCTCTATTACGTGGGGCGCGACGGCAAGCCGCGGTTGGTCGCCGACACCAACACGCGCATTCCGGAGCTGTTCGAGGGAAATTTCACCCGGTTCGACAAATGGGCGGCGAACTGTGCGCCGTGGGTGCTTTTCATTGCGGAGGCCGGGTCTTACCGGGGTCTCTTCGCCATGAACATGGAGCGCAACGAGCTTTTTCTCCTGCTCGACAACCGCACCGAACTGGGTGGCAAGGTGGTCTTGGACGTGGAACTGAGCTCGCGTCCGAAACTCGGCGACAACATGGTCATGGCCATCGAATTCGCCGACGGCAGTTCCGGTGTGTATCTGCTCAAGTTCGGTGACGGGTGGGGCAAAGGAATTTTCCGGCGCGAGGTGGGAGGTTGAAACGCTGCCCGCGGGGTAGTTCGAAATTAAATCCTCCGGCTCCCGCATTTCGAGGTTCCGTTCATTTTTTGAAAAGACAAGACGCGTCGCAGGGTCGTGCTAAAGTATGCTCATGCCGTCGATAGATCTAAAAACATCGGTGCCGGGTCCGCGGAGTCAGGCGGTATTTGCCGAGCGGGCCGAGCATGTGGCGCCGGGGCCTTTTCATACGACGCCGATCGTGGCCGAGCGGGCGGAGGGGGCGACGATTACGGATTTGGACGGGAATACGTTCCTCGATTTTGCCTGCGGCATCGGGGTGACCAATCTCGGGCACAGCGAGCCGTCGGTCGTGGCGGCGGCCAAGGCGCAGGCGGACAGATTTTTTCACACCAGCATCAATGTGGTCGCTTACGAGGGCTACGTGGAAGTGG
>CAYQMP010000401.1:0-2093 GCA_964418615.1 uncultured Chthoniobacter sp.
GGAACGGTCGGGCCAGCGGACCCTACCGAGCGAGAAGCTTTATTAAGTTCAAAAGCTTTGGGGCGCTGGTATCAGCGGTCGCCGAAGCTGATTCCGACCGAGCGGGCGGAGGCCACGGTTTCCGAGTTCGGCTGGACGGTGCGCAGCTTGCTCACCGCTTTGGCGATGGGCACGCCGTCCACGTGGTAATCGAGGTAGCTCACCATGTATCCGAATTTTCCGTCGGCAATGAGCCGGACGGCACCGACGCCGAACCGGGTGGCCAGGATGCGGTCGAGCGCGCTCGGTGTGCCGCCGCGTTGCAGGTGGCCGAGCGTGACAAACCGCGCCTCCTGACCGGTGGCTGCTTCGAGATCCTCGGCGAGTTGCTCGCCGATGCCGCCGAGCCGCACTTCGCCTTTGCCGCGCAGCTTGGCTTCCTTGGTCACAAGCTTCTTCCCGTGCTCCTTCGCGCCCTCGGCCACCACGATCATGGTGCTGGCGAAGCCGTCGGCCTTGCGCTGCTTGAGCAGGTCGATGAGAACTTTTTTGCGGTAGGGGATTTCCGGAATGAGAATGACGTCCGCACCGCCGCCGAGCCCGCCGTGCAGGGCGATCCATCCGGCGTGACGGCCCATGACTTCGACCACCATGATGCGCTTGTGGCTTCGCGCCGTGGTGTGCAAGCGGTCGAGCGCGTCGACCACGATTTCCACCGCGGAATCGAACCCGAAGGTCATGTTGGTCGCCGACAAATCGTTGTCGATCGTCTTGGGCACCCCGACGACCGGCACACCGGCTTTCTGCAGTTGCAGGGCCGTGCTCAACGAACCGTCGCCACCGATGCAGACCAGCGCGCCGAGCCCGAGGCCTTCGAAGGTTTCGCGCGCTTCGCTCAGGATTGCCTTGGGAATTTCCGCCTTCTGCCCCGCGCCGACCTTGGCGGCGAAACGCCCGCGGTTGACCGTGCCGAGAATCGTCCCGCCCATCGGCATGATGCTGTCCACGCCGTTGGGATCGAGCTTGCGGTAGCGCACCGGAGAGAGGAGGCCTTCGTACCCGTCGGAGAACCCGTAGGTTTCCCATCCCTGCTCGTGCGCGGCGCGGACCACGCCGCGGATGACGGCATTGAGTCCGGGACAATCCCCGCCGCTGGTCAGAACCCCGATTCTTTCGATTTTTGCGCGCTTCATACGCGCTTTTCGGAGCAGCTTTGATGCCAATCGTGCGGGCACCGGCCGCTTGCCGGCCCCACGTTTTACTTTTCCAGGAGGCTCATCACCGCTTTCTGGGTGTGCAGGCGGTTTTCGGCTTGGTCGAAGATGGTCTGAGCGTTGGCTTCGAAAATATCGTCCGTGATTTCCTTGCCGCGGTAGGCGGGCAGGCAGTGCATGACGAGCGGGGAACCGCCGGCCGCGTCGACGGCCGCTCGGTTGATCTGATAGCCGCCGAATTGAGCCATGCGGAAAGCGGCCTCGTCCTCTTTGCCCATGCTGACCCAGACGTCCGTGTAGAGGACATCGGCTCCGTCGCTGGCGGCGAGGACATCGGCGGTCACGGTGATGTCACCTCCGGCGCGTTGCACCAATTCGGCGGGCGGCTGGAACTTCGAGGGAGCGGCGATACGCAAAGCGAAGCCGAGTTTGGCCGCGGCCCAGATCCACGAACGCGCCATATTGCAGTCGCCGTCGCCGACGAAGGTGACGGTGAGTCCTTCGAGCGAGCCGCGTTTTTCCACGATGGTAAAAAGGTCGCTCAAGATCTGGCAGGGATGCTCCTCGTCGGTCAGGGCATTGATCGTGCGGATCCCGCTGAGGGCGGCGAATTCTTCGACGTCGGTCTGCGCGTAGGTGCGGATGACGGCACCATGCACCATGCGGCCCATGACCCGCGCCGTGTCGCGGATCGGTTCGCCGCGGCCGAGTTGGATGTCGTTGGCCGCGAGAAAAATCGGCTGTCCACCCAGTTCGCGGATGCCGACCTCGAAGCTCAGGCGCGTGCGGGTCGAGGACTTCGAGAACATGAGGGCCCAGCATTCGCCGGCCAGCGGCGCCTCGGGATGAGGTCCGCGCTGGTGCTTCATCTCCGCCGCGCGGGCCAGGATCTCGTGGATC
>CAYQMP010000402.1:0-2081 GCA_964418615.1 uncultured Chthoniobacter sp.
TCATTTCCCGATACAAAACGTGCTGAAAATTTTCCCGAGCACTTCCTCGGTATCGACCGCACCGGTGATTTCCCCGATGGCCGCCAGCGCGGAACGCAATTCCAACGCAGTCAATTCCGGCGCATCCCCGCGTTCGAGCGAACGCCGCGTCTCGGCCAGAAAATCCGCCGCCGTGCGCAGGCATTGCTGGTGCCGCGCATTGACCGCCACGGTTTCCTCGAAGCGTCCGAAGGAAGACAGGTCGGTCCGCGCGATGATCGCTTCGACCAATTGCTCCAGCCCGCGCCCGTCGAGACAGCACATGGCAACCGCCTCCGCCGGGACCGCGCGCTCGGGAGACAAATCGATCTTGTTGAGCACGAGCACCTCGCGTTCGCCGGGTTGGATTTGCCCGAGTGCCACCGCGGCGTCGACCACGTGCACCAGCACATCGGCCTGCTCGAGATGGCGCCGCGTCCGGCGCATGCCCTCGATCTCCAGGGGATCGCTCGACTCGCGCAACCCCGCCGTGTCGATCACGCGAAACGGGATCCCGCGCAAGGTGAGATTTTCCTCGATCGTGTCCCGCGTGGTGCCGGGAATCTCGCTCACCATGGCCCGGTCGTAGCCGACGAGCAGGTTGAGCAAACTCGACTTGCCCGCGTTCGGCTCGCCGTGGATGACCAACCGCACACCCTCGCGCAGCATGCGCCCCTCGTCGGCCGTGGAAAGCAAACGCGTCACCGCCGCAGACAAATCATCGACCCGCTGCAGCAAAGCCTTGCCGCTTTCCGGATCGATCCCTTCCTCGGGAAAGTCGATGAAGGCCTCGAGATGCGCCAGTGCAGTGAGCGTTTCCTCGCGCAGTCGTTCGACCACGCGCCCGAGCCGACCCTCGAGTTGCCCCGCCGCGGCCCGCGCGGCCGCTTCGCCGCGCGCATTGATCAGATCCATCACCGCCTCGGCCTGGGTGAGGTCCATCTTGCCGTTGAGAAAGGCCCGTTGTGTAAATTCCCCCGGCGCCGCCATGCGCGCGCCTGCCGACAGCAACGCGTCGAGCACCGACTGTGCCACGACCACGCCGCCGTGGCCGCTCACCTCGACCACATCCTCGCCGGTGTAGCTGCGCGGGGCGCGGAAAACGGTGAGCAAAACCTCGTCGACGACCGCACCGCCGCGCTCGATCCGCCCCTGCACCACGCGACCGGCCGGCAAGTCCGCCGCCGGTCGCCGTCCGCGGAAAACCTTGTCCGCGATTTCCACCGCCCGCGGACCGCTCATCCGCACCATGGCAACCGCTCCGGCCCCGAACGGCGTGGCCAGGGCGGCGATGGTGTCCGCCCCGTGCATCAGGAAACTTTGGCCAGCGCCCCGCGGTCGAGCACCCCGTCGCGGTCGAGTTCCCGCAGTGCGGCGACGAAGACTTCGTTTTGCGGCATCGTCCCGACCGAGACGCGGATCCATTCCGGCAGACCGTAACTGCCCATGGCCCGCACGATGATCCCGCGGCGAAGCAAGGCGTCGAACACCTTCTTGCCGTCACCCACCCGGACCAGCACGAAGTTCGCGTGGCTCGGCACGAACTCGAGACCCATGTCGAGAAACTCGGACTGCAAAAAGTCGCGCCCCTCGCGGGTCACGCGGCGCGTTTCGTTCATGTGCGCGGTGTCGCGCAAGCCGGCCAAAGCCCCCGCCTGCGCGATGCCGTTGGCATTGAAAGGCTGGCGCGCCTTTTGCAGCACCTCGATGATTTCCGGCGCGGCCAACCCGTAGCCGATGCGCAGGTTGGCCAGTCCCTGGATTTTGGAAAAGGTGCGCAGCACGACGACGTTGCGCCCGGCTTTGACGTATTTGAGCACATCCGGCGGCTCGTCGAGGAATTCGTAATAGGCTTCGTCGAACACGACCATGACATGCTCCGGCACGCGGTCCATGAAACGGTCGATGTCATCTTGGAAAACCATCGTGCCCGTCGGGTTGTTCGGGTTGGCGATGAAGACTTCTTTCGTCCGCGGCGTGATGGCCTTGAGCATTCCGTCGAGGTCCGCCACGAAATCCGGATCCGGCACATCGACCACCTTGGCGCCGAAAAGCTGCGCCAT
>CAYQMP010000403.1:0-2080 GCA_964418615.1 uncultured Chthoniobacter sp.
GGCGGGCGCGGTCACTTCATGCAGGAGAATTCGCTCGCCATCGAAATCCCACCAAGCCATGCGGCGCGATTGCCATCCCTCGCCAATCTCACCTGCCAAGGCTTCTTCGACCAAAACGCCTGCCGCATAACCCCGCGCAGCCGAAGCCATGCGCCGCGCCCGGCGCAGCGGTGCACCGCCAACGGTCCAGCGAGCCTCGGACGGAAAACGCCCGACGCCGGTTGTGCATTCCCCGCGGGTCAATGCCGCACAGCCACCGGCTTCCTTGACCCAATTCCACAAGGCCGCGACGACCTCCTGGGTCGGTGCACTTTGTCCCCACAGCCCGAAGGCAAAGAGCGCTCCCTCGCCATCGCAGCGCTCGAGGTAACCGCCGGCTTTGTGGAAATGCCGCGCAGCCCGCGCCGTCAGCTCGGGCAAACCTTTCCACGCTTCGTGCGATTCACTCTCCGCATGTCCGGGCCAGAGCACTTCGGCCACGGCCAGCACCTCGCTGCGCGGACCTTCCTCGAGATGCTGCTCGTCGATGCGCGAGCGGAGAAACTCCGGCGCGACGCGTCCGCCGACCAACGACTGCCAGCGCGCCCGACGCGAGCCGGCCGGCATGAAGGAAAAAGCCAACGCCCCCGCCCCGGCCAAGCCGGCCGCGGTCAAAGGCACGAGCGAACTCGACGCGTAACCATACAACCCGGCCAACCAGATCCCGCCGCCGAGCAGCCAGAGCGTGGCCAGCCAGATGAGAACTTTCAGTCCACGCCGCGGGATATCGACCACGCACCACGCCACCCACAGGGCCATAATGACGGCAACGATCGCTTCGGCGCGCGGACTGACTACCGGCGGACGCCATCCCTGCCACGCAGGCAGCATCGGCGCCCACAGAAGCGGCAAGGCCAGCACGATGCCGATCAGCGCGCAGATCAGCGCGGCTTTAAGATGCAGAGCCAGAGGGCGGTTCATCGGAAGAATTGCTACGATAGGCGCGCACGACCAAGTCGCTCAAGAACTTGTCGGGCGCCTCCACGGCCTCGCGCGGCAGGACGACAGGAGCCTCGGCCGACGGGCTCTTCACCAAACGCAGACCGAACTCATAGTCTTTGAACAGCTCGGCGCACAGTTCGCGCACCGGCTTCTGCCGCGACACAGCCATCTCGACGAGCAAATCAAGCGCATCCGGCGCGAACCGCAGAGTGACGCCCTGGGATTGTCCGAGACGGTCGATGAATTCCTCCGCGCTGCGACGGAGCACACGCAACCGCTCGTCTTCCCCGCTGGCCCGCAGTTGGGCCAAACGGTCGGCCGGACGCTCGATCAGATCCATATCGACGCGCAGCGAGGTGACGCCCGAACCGGGCAGCTCGAATTTGAAATCGCGGAGCAGGCGCTCGCACACCGTGAGCAAGCCGCGCGCACCGGTTCCTTCCGCCGCGGCCAACTCGGCGATGCGGTCGAGCGCCGCATCGTCGAAGACCGCTTCGATGCCGAAGGCGAGGAAGGCACGTTCGTATTGACGCAACACACTGCCCTCGGAATCGGACAAAATTTTGCGCAAGTCGGCGGCGGTCAGTTCCTCGCAGGCCACGCGCACCGGCAGGCGTCCGACAAATTCGGCCTCCATACCGTATTCGATCAGATCCGCCGTGTTCACCTCGTGCTGCCAAGCCCGCTCTTCGTTTTCGTCGGCCGGCGCGCCGAAGCCGATCTGCGCCTGCTTGCGCCGCTTCTCCACGATTTCTTTGAGGCGCGGGAAAGCACCACTGACGATGAAGAGAATGCTTCGCGTGTTGACCGATTGGCGGCCGGGTTTGCCGCCGCGTTGGATTTCCATCACGGTCTGCATTTGTCCGGCGAGGTCCATCGGATTGCGCAGGGCGACCTCGGTTTCCTCCATCAGCTTGAGCAGCGTGGTCTGCACCCCGCGTCCGCTCACGTCGCGCCCGATCATGTTTCCCGACGTGGCAATCTTGTCGATTTCATCGATATAGACGATGCCGTGCTCGGCGCGGGCGATGTCGCCGTCCGCGTGCTGCACCAATTCGCGGACCAAGTCCTCGGCATCGCCGCCGACGTAGCCCGTTTC
>CAYQMP010000404.1:0-2079 GCA_964418615.1 uncultured Chthoniobacter sp.
TACCTCGGCAGCAAATCCGCGACCATCGCGCGCTCTTCCTTGAGCTCATTGACGGATTTGTCGATGCGTTCGCGGGCGAAGGCGTTGTGCGGGATGCCCTGCACGATGGAAGCCTGCTGATCTTTGCTGCTCACCGGGAGGCCGCAGATGAGGCCCTCTTCGATATCGTAGGACCCGTCGGAGCAGAGCGCCACGCTGTGCCAGTCGCCTTCCGGGGTATTCGAGGTGAGGCTGCGGACGGTTTCAATGGCGGCGTGTGCGGCGGAGAAAGCGGAGGACAGACCGCGGGCCTTGATGATGGCCGCGCCGCGTTCCTGCACGGTTTTGATGAATTCGCCTTCGAGCCACGCATGATCGGTGATCACCTCGGGCGCGAGGCGTCCGCCGATGCGAGCGTTGAAGAAATCGGGGAACTGGGTGTTCGAGTGGTTGCCCCAGATGGCCATGTTGGTCACCTCGCGCCAAGGAACCCCGGCTTTTTGTGCAAGCTGCGCTTTGGCCCGGTTCTCGTCGAGGCGCATCATGGCGAACCAGCGGTCGCGCGGCACGGACGGCGCGTTGTTCATGGCGATGAGGCAGTTGGTGTTGCAGGGGTTGCCGACGACGAGAACGCGGACGTCGGAAGCGGCGTTCTTCTCGATCGCTTTGCCTTGGCCGATGAAGATTTTGCCGTTGATGCCGAGGAGTTCCTTGCGCTCCATTCCCGCTTTGCGTGGCACGCTGCCGATGAGCAGGGCCCAACTGACACCGTTGAAGCCGCGGTCGAGGTCGCTCGTTGTCTCGATACCTTCGAGCAGAGGGAAGGCGCCGTCCTGAAGTTCCATGGCCACGCCTTGGAGGGCGGCCATGCCGGGCTCGATCTCGATGAGTTGGAGAATGACCGGCTGGTCGGGGCCGAAAACTTGTCCGCTGGCGATGCGGGGGAGAATGGAATAGCCGATCTGGCCGGCGGCGCCGGTCACGGCAACACGGATTGCTTTTTTCATCGCGGGAATTGTGCCTCAGACCGCGGGCCGGACTCGACAAAAAACCGGCGCACAAAAATAAGAAACCCCGTTCGGCCCATCGGCGGAACGGGGTTTCTCGGGTTGGGGGGGGGAAGCGATTTAAAGTTTGCTCTTGAGGTCTTTGCCCGGGCCGAATTTGACGCTTTTGGAGGGCTTGATTTTGATGCGCTCGCCCGTTTTCGGGTTCACTCCGAGGCGGCCTTTGCGGTGGACGACTTTGAAAGTGCCGAAGCCGACAAGCTGCATGACTTTGCTTTTCTTGAGGTGGGATTTGATGCCTTCGATCACGGCGTTGACGGCACGCTCCGCGTCGGCTTTGGTGCTCCCGAGTTCTTTTTGGACGGATTCGATGAGTTTGATTTTGTTCATGGTCTGGGTGTGCTGTTTGCGTGGGGGGCTGGGATGAACCGGACTAGGCAAGGCTTTTCCCCGATGAGTCGCAGGTTGTCAATCGTCATGGCGTCCGCTGGGGAAAAGTCCTGCCGGATTTTTGCTTTGACAGGCGGGTGGGGCGGGGGACGGTTGGAACCATGAGCAAGCCGATCTTCGGAGTGACCGATTCTTTCGTCCAAACTATCAGCCGAAATATCCGCACCGCGCCGCGCATCGCGCCGGACGCCTACGTCGCGGAGGACGCCACGGTTGTGGCCAATGTGGAAATCGGTCCCGAGGCGAGCGTGTGGCATCAGGCTGTCCTGCGCGGGGACGTGGCGCACGTCGTGCTCGGCGAGCAGTCCAATGTGCAGGACGGCGCCGTGGTGCACACGGCGGACGACCTTCCGGCGATCATCGGCAGATTGGTCACGGTCGGCCACAAGGCCATCGTCCATGCTTGCACGGTGGAGGACGAAGTCCTCGTCGGCATGGGCGCGATCATTCTGGACGGGGCCCGTATCGGCACGCGTTCGATCATCGGGGCCAATGCCACGGTCAAACAGGGCATGGAGGTCCCGCCGGGTTCGCTCGTCCTCGGCACCCCGGGCAAGATCGTGCGCACGCTGTCCGAGGCGGAGCAGGACGAGATCAAAATGTGGGCCCTGCGCTACGTGCGCTTGTCGCGCGAGTATCTCGA
>CAYQMP010000405.1:0-2077 GCA_964418615.1 uncultured Chthoniobacter sp.
ACCGCAAGATCGTCGCCTTCATGACCGACTTGAACACCTACGAAAGCCCGATCTTCCCTGACTTCCTCGGAGCCCCGGCCAGCTTTGCCCCCGGACCCTGCGCACTCTCCGTGCTCAAAGGTGCACCTCTCATCGCCGGCGTGGGAATCCGTCAGTCCGTTTCCAAAGTCAGCGCAACCTTCGCTCCGGCCATCTGGCCGGACATGGAACGTCCGATCGCCGCGGAGACATCCGCGCTGGCGGTCAGACTCAACGGCATTTTTGCCCCGTGGATTCTGGAATACGCCGAGCAATACAATTGGCTGCATCCGCGCTGGCGCTGCCGGCCGGGCGGCAGCGTGTGGAACCTTCGGACTCCGGCCAAAGAAATCGCCATGGCGCGCACCGCACCGTATGCCGTTCCCTCGGATCGTCTGCTCCGTGTCATCGCCGGCGGCGGGATCTGACCGTCGTGCCCGCGAAAACGACCATTCCGCCCGAGGGCTGGACGATCATAACCGGAGCCGGACGCGGACTCGGCCGCGCGCTCGCTTTGGAACTTGCCGCCCAAGGCGCATCCATTTTCGCCACGGATATCGACGCGGAAGCCGCCCGGGAAACCGCGCAACTCGCAGCGCAAAACGGTGCGCCGCGCACGGCGCACCGCCGGTGCGATGTGACAAAACTTGCCGACTTCGAAGATCTGGCCGCCTCGCTCGGCAATGAGCCGGTAGGCCTGCTGATCAACAACGCCGGCGCAGCCTGCGGAGGCGAGGTCGGGGAAGCGAGCCCGGACGACTGGCGCTGGTCGATGGACGTGAATTTTTTCGGCGCGGTGCACGGCTGCCACGTCTTCGTCCCGCTCATGCGCCGGCAGGGCCGCGGCCTCGTCGTCAACATCGCCTCGGCCGGGGGATTCCTCGCCCTGCCCGGTGCCGCACCCTACAGCACCGCCAAGGCAGCAGTGATCAATCTGACCGAAACCCTCGCCGCCGAACTGCAGGGCACCGGCGTTGGCGCAAAGGTTGTCTGCCCGGTTTTCCTGCGCACCGGGATCGTGGAAGACGGACGCTTTCCCGACGAGCAATCGAGAGAATCCGGACGCCGCCTGATCCGCCAAGGACGCTGTCCGCAATCCGCCGCCAGCCGCATCGTCGGCATGCTGCGCCACCGGTCCGTGGTCATTGTGCCAGAGCCCGAGGGACGCTGGCTGCGTCGCTTGAAATCAGCCGTCCCCAGCCTCTACCTGCGAGTCGTCAGCCTCGCCCGCCGCCGCTTTCTCGCCACTCGGTAGGGCCCGCTGGCCTCAGCGGGCCGCTGCCTTTTCCGTCTGATCAGCGGCAATTGAAGGCCGCAGAGTCGAACCGCCGCGTGCGGCGCCAATACTCCACGGTCGAGCCCGGCCACATCATGTAGTTCCTCCCATTGGCCGAGAGGTAAAAGCTCCGGCAGCCTGACTGCCAGGCGGTGCCTTGCAGGCGGGTCTGGATCTCCTGTGTGCAAGCAGCCTGTGCCTCCTCGCGCACTTCGACATTCCGCCAACCGTGCTTTCGCGCAGCCTGCAGCGCGCCGATGATATAGCGCACCTGCGCTTCGATCATGAAAACGATCGAGCTGTGTCCCAGACCGGTGTTCGGTCCGACCAGCAGGAAAAAGTTCGGAAATCCCGCAACCGATATGCCGAGGTAAGACGGCGCGTCTTCTTTCCAATAAGCCGACAGCTCGCGACCGTCCCGACCGTGAACGCGCAGCGGACTGACAAACTCCGTGGCGCGGAACCCGGTGGCCAGGATGATCGCGTCGACAGGATGCTCGATGCCGTCGGCCGTCCTGATTCCACCCGGCGTCACCCCGGCAATCGGCTCGGTGACCAACTCGACATTCTTTTTTTTGACGGCCAAGTAATAGTGGTCCGAAAGCAGCACGCGTTTGCAGCCGAGGCGGAAACCCGGACGAAGCTTCGCCCGCAAAACCGGATCCTCCACCTGCCGCCGCAAATGCCAAAGACCGATTCGCTCGAACAGGCGCCGCGTCCATCCGTTGCGGAGCACAGCGAAGGCAAACTGCTCAAGCCGCCAATAGACGATCCAGCGCGTGA
>CAYQMP010000406.1:0-2074 GCA_964418615.1 uncultured Chthoniobacter sp.
TTTTTGCCGGCCTTGATCAGGCTGGTTTCCTTGGTCAGCTCGCGCGCCTCGCTGTCGTTGAGGATGAGCATGTCGACGCGCTTGAGCAGATCGAGCAGGGCGGGTTGCGCGATGTTGATCCAGAGGTCCATCGTGTCGGCGATGACAAACTTCGGCTTCTCCATCTGATCGAGGACCTGCAGTTGCAGATCGGGTGCGATGTTGGCCAGGAGAACGAAGTCGCTCGATTTGAAATGGTCGGGGAGGGTGGGCGAGAAAGTTTCGAAGACATTGAGCGCGACCGAACGGGTTTCGCGCGTGTTCATGTCCCACATGTATTCGCCGGACCAGCGGAAGGTTTTCCCCGCCGCCCGCTGCACGCCCTCGAGATTGATCCCGCGGTCTTGCAGGAAACTCCAGTGGTCTGCCGGGAAATCCTCGCCGACGATGGCGACCAGATTGACCGGCGAAAAATACCCGGCCGAGACCGCCGCGTAGGAGGCCGAGCCCCCGAGCAGATCGAAACGTTCCTCGACGGGTGTTTTGACGTCGTCGAGCGCGATGGAACCGACAATGAGAACGGACATGGGACGGCCAACCTAGGAGACCCCGCGCGAGGCCTCAAGGTCAAAGCGAAGCGGCGTCCCTGACCTTGCGTCAGGGGACCGCAACAGGCCTCTATGCGGCGCGGTGGACCTTGTGACTGCGGTCCGCAACAGGCCTCTGTGCGGCGCGGCGGACCTTGTGACTACGGTCCGCAACAGGCCTCCGAGCGGCGCGGCGGACCTTGTGGCTGCGGTCTGCAACAGGTCTTCGGGCGGCGCGGTGGACCTTGTGTCCACCGACCGCAACAGGTCTGATCACCGACCACGCACGAGCGAAAGCGGATACGACGAAAACGTCCCCGCATAAACCCGCGGGTCGAAAAGCAAACACCCCGCCGCCCGATTGAGCGCCTCGCGCAAGCTGCCCGCAATCTCATCCGGCGACCGCGCCGCCGGTCCGCGCACCGCAAGATGCACATGATCCGGCATCACCGCCAAGGAATGCACGCCCGGACGGGCCGTGCCTGCATCGCCTGCCGCCAGCCCCTCGCTCCATGCCCGCACCGCCGCCGTCACCTTCGGCAGAAAATCCTCGCGTCCGATTCGCCGGCGACCGTGCGTCACCGCGACGAGATGCAAGTTATACCAATAACGCCCGTGTCCACTGGCTACCGGCTCCTCGAGATCGATGTCCCCATCCTCCCACGCCGCCTCGGCCAACGAATTGACATAGCGCGGATCCGCCAAGTCCGCGCGATCCAGCTGCGTGGCGATGTAGGGCAACACGACATCGAGCGTGTTTTCCCCGAGGGAACGCACGGCGACTTTGCGCTCGAAGCCATGACGCCATCCCGTCTTGCGCAGCGCATGATCCAGCCGCCCCTTGGCCCGCGCCGCGACGAATTCCGGCGAGACGTTCGGCGGGGCCTCGAAGGTGAATTGGACGAGGTTGTCCTGCCAACGGTGCGCGATGCGGTGCAAGCCGTCGTTGGCCCACGCCACGTCGAGGGCAGTGAGGAAATCGTCGCCGGGGAGGGGAGGGAATGCCGCGCCACGCTTCGGCCATCCGGTCCAAGAATAAGCGATGCGGTGGACGAGGTCGGTCCGCCGCGTGCGCATGGCGCAATCTGGCCTCCTCCGTCCACGGGGACAAGCCCCGCGGCGCGGGAGCGCAGCGGCGCGGTGGACCTTGTGTCCACCGACCGCAACAGGACCATCCTCCGACCGCCGCCCCTGACCTTGTGTCAGGGGAGCGCAACGGCAGACGCCCCAGCAACCCTTCCTCCCCACCCGCTACAGTCTCTCAAAGGCAGGCCACTTATTCACAATTTGTTCCCAAATGTGATTTTCTTGATTTTTGTAAAATTTCCGTAACTTCCCGTTGACAATCGCTTCTCCTCATCACATAAATTCCGCATCTGGCAGTCGCCCTTTGGCGCGCTGTCGATGACTAAACCCTCAAACCTCAAAACACTAACCCCTCACATGAAAAAGTTCCTCACCGCGGCGGTGGCATCCGTCGCACTCTCCTCGGGCGCGTTTGCGCAAGT
>CAYQMP010000407.1:0-2069 GCA_964418615.1 uncultured Chthoniobacter sp.
GCTGGCGACGGCGAAAAAGCGACGCCAAAAAGAGAGCTCTTGGCGCGTAAGGCCAATATTTTGGCGAGTGGGGTCAATGACATACCCGCGCCCGCGATCCACACTGCCCTGCTTATGAAAGCCACATCACCACTCATCGCCCTCGCCCTTGTCGCGGCCGCCACCCTGCTACCCGGCACCGCCCGTGCGACCATTGTCATAAATATCGAGCAGCAAGGCTCCGATGTCGTGGCCAGCTACAGCGGGAGTTGGGATACATGGACGCCGTTCATATCGACCGAGAGCGCCTCGAACTATGTCTCTGGCTTTGGAAACTTCCAGGCTCTGCAAGGGCCGGTGAGCAAGAGTTACATGAGCACCGACCCGATGACGCTCTCGATTGGAACTTGGACGGAGACCTTTACCAGCGCCTCGTCGTTCACGGGCGACCCGTTTGGATTTAACCTCGGCGGTGACTACTTTGCACCGGCAGGCTACGTCGCCGGGCAGAGCATCTCGGGTTCGCTGACCTTTGCCAACACCGATATCGTCACGATGGGCTTCACCCCGGACTCGATCGGTGTTTTCAGCGGCGCGGGCAACACGGTCACCTTCTCAATTTCCGGGGCAGGCCCCGCCCCGGTGCCCGAGCCCGGCACGTGGGCCGCGGCGACTTTGCTCGTCGGCGGTGCGGCTTTTGCCCGCTGGCGCCGGCGCCAAAGCGCCGACAGCTGATCCGGGCTGCAATCCCAACCACGTTCGCCTGCACCTTCGGCGGGTTGACGGACACCCGTGCAGCGGGCAACTTGACCGGCCATGCTGCGCGCCGCGCTCACCGTCACCCTTGCCGCCTTGGTGATCAGTGCGACCCACGCCGGGCCGCCGATCGCCCGCTTCCAGTCTGTCCTCGGTGACTTCGATGTGGTCCTCGACCCCGAGGCCGCGCCGATTTCAGTGAGCAACTTCGCGGCCTACGCCAACCGGGGCGATTACACCGACACATTCATTCACCGCAGCACGACGGGAAACCCATTGGACATCCAGATTGTGCAGGGGGGAGGATTCCAACTCGTGACAACGAACATGCTGCCCGTGCCGGCGGATCCGCCAATCCCGCTGGAGGCTGGTTTGCCGAATTCACGCGGCACGCTCGCCATGGCCCGGACATCCGACCCCGACAGCGCGACCAGCCAATGGTATTTCAACGTCACCGACAACCCGGGCTTGGACTTCAATTACGCCGTTTTCGGCCAAGTCATTGGCGCAGGCATGTCGGTGGTCGATGCTATCGGGGGGGTGACCGTCTACAACGCCAGCACCTTCATCGGACCTACTTTCGCGCAGCTGCCGCTCTTTGGTCCGTCCCTTGCGCCCAGCAACTTCGTGCTCATCAACTCCGTTCGCGTCGAGCCTTTCGCCATCACGAATATCACCCGCACCGGCAACACCACCGAACTCCGCTGGACCGCCCTCTCGACCAACACGCCCGTGCGCATCGAACGCACCGACAATCTGACCGGCGGCTCATGGACCCCCATCGCCACCAACGTCACGACCGGCACCTTCACCGACACCAACGCACCCGCCGGCGCGACCTTCTACCGCATCGTCACCGAGCCGTGACTGCTTTGTCAGGTAGGGCGGGGCCTCCGGACCCGCCGCGCACCTCGATCGGCGCGCCGGGGACGTCGCGCCCTACCTTCAGAGGCAAGGTCCATAACCTTTTCGTGATTGGTATCGAAGTGTCATAAGCGCGCGGACGGCTGGGCCAGCCGTCCCTACCGAGCACGGCCAAAAATCTGAAAGCTTCGGGACGTCGCTATGACTTCCCGGTAGGGACGAGCGGCTCGCTCGTCCGTCAGCACGGGCGTTGAGTTAGCAATCCCCCCTCAGCGCCCCTTGGCCCACGATTTCATCAGGGCCTTCGCCTTGGTCTCGTTGGCCTTCATGATCAGGTCGCGGCGCTTGCGTGCTTCGCGGACGTTTTTCGTCTTGAGCGAAAAGCGGATCCGCTTGGCCGGTCCGCGACGGCGTTCGAGGCTCAAATGACACCACCAGGTGCCGTTGTTGTCCCAAATGTGATGGTTCGC
>CAYQMP010000408.1:0-2065 GCA_964418615.1 uncultured Chthoniobacter sp.
GCTTGGAACGGGCTTTGCGCCCAGCCGATGAACTTGGCAATGGCTTGGCCGAAAAACACGTGGCAGACGAAGTTGTAAAAATAGGTCGCCCCGATCCCGAAAAACATGAACCAGCGGAGCACGGCCTCGGCCGCGCTGCCCGGCGGACGCGGGGTCGCTGTTTTGAGTATTTGCAGGCCGGCGACGAGCAAGCCCAGCAGCGTGAAGGTGAGGGGGAAGTTCGAAAGTGCGAGGTAGATGAAATTTTGCATGGCTTGGATGGAGCCCAAAGAGAGCCCTTCCTGCCGTGGGCAGGAAAATCAACAACCGCCGCGCTTCTGATGCGCTCAGGCGTGGCGGAGCCACGTGAGGACCAGCATGGCCACGACGAACCAGAAGGTCGCCGCCGCAGCCAGAATGGCTGTCCACACGATGATCCGCGCCAACGGATGATCTCTTGTTTGGTCTGGGAGTTCGCTCATGAGCGAGGGGGAAGCTTGCGCTCAGGCTCGGAAGTATCAGCCGCGACCCGAGGGTCAATGATTTATTTATGGGGTGAACACCTTTCCCGCCCGGTTGTTTCCGCGCCGCAGGCTTGGTAGGCTTGGGGTGTTGCCGGACGAACAACAGCATCCGTTTGAAGTGGCGGCGGTCCCTTGGGATTTGCCCGCGCGCCAGGCCCGGAGCCTGAGCGAGCGCTTCGGCGCGTTGCACTCGCACCTGCGCCGCGCGGTGCCGACGATCGATCGCATGGCTGTGGCGCTCTATGACGCCGAGATGGATCAACTCAAAACGTTCGTCAACAGCACGATCGGCGGGGAGCCCCTGCGCACCTATCAATACAAGCTCTCGGACAGCCCGAGCCTCGTGCGGATCAAGGAAGAACGTGAGCCGCGCGTCATCGATGACATCGGGCAAACACTCACGGCCGACACCGAGCACACGCGCTGGGTCAAAAGCATGGGCTACCGCTCGTCCTACACCGTGCCGATTTTTTATCAGGGTGTGTTCGAGGGATTTCTTTTCTTCGACTCGCGCCAAGAAGCCGCCTTTACCCCCGACGTGCTGGCGCGCCTCGGGATCTACGTGAATCTCATCATGCTGATGGTCAGCCACGAGCTGACCACCGTCCGCGCCTTGCTCGGCTCCGTGCAGGTGGCCCGTGATTTCACCAGCCTGCGCGACGAGGAAACCGGCGCACACCTCGAGCGGATGTCGCGATTTTGCCGTCTTATCGCGCGCGGCTTGGCCAAGAGCCACAACTTGAGCGACGAATTCATCGAGCAACTGTTCCTCTTCGCCCCGCTGCATGACATCGGGAAAGTCGGAATCCCGGATGCCGTGTTGCGGAAACCGGGAAGCTTTACTCCCGAGGAGCGCAAGACGATGGAGTCACACGTCCAACTCGGCAGCCGCATGGTGGACCGTTTGATCGACGATTTCGATCTGAGCACGGTGGCCGGCATTTCCATCCTGCGCAACCTGGTCGCCTTCCATCATGAATTCCTCGACGGCAGCGGCTATCCGCACGGGGCGGTCGGTGCGGATATCCCGATCGAGGCGCGTATCGTCACCGCGGCGGATATCTTCGACGCGCTGACCAGCAGACGGATTTACAAAGAGCCGTGGGACATCGACCGCGCGCTGGGCACGTTGGATCAAATGGCGGCGGAGGGGAAGGTGGATGCGGATTGCGTGGCGGCGTTGCGGACCAGCAAGGACGAAGCGCGGGAGATTATCGGGCGATTCGGGGAGGCGGCGTAGCCGCGGTAGGGACGGCTGGCCCAGCCGTCCGCTCTTGATTGGTGCGGTCCGCTGGGGCCAGCGGACCCTACCGGAAAGGCAGCTACACCAATTGGTGGCTCTCCGGTTGGAGGACGACTTCGGCGAGGACGAGATGCGGCGGGGCGTCGATCGCTTGGAGGATGAGGTCGGCGGCGGTCGAGACGGGGATCATTTTGTCGCGCTGCACCGCCATGTTGATGCCGTCCCAGAATGGCGAATCGACGCCGCCGAGGAAGAAGAGGCAGAAGCGGATGCCGCTGCGTTGGTATTCTTGAGCGAAAGTCTTGATCAGTCCGGTCAC
>CAYQMP010000409.1:0-2050 GCA_964418615.1 uncultured Chthoniobacter sp.
ACCATTTCCAATACCGGCAACGCCCCGCTCAACGTCAGCAGCATCAACTACCCCGCCGGCTTCAGCGGCAATTGGAATAGCGGCAGCATCGCCGCCGGATCCTCGCAAAACGTCACCGTCACCTTCACCCCGACCGCAGCGCAAAATTACGGGGGCACCATCGCCGTCAACTCCGACGCCACCTCCGGAACAAACAGCGTTTCGGCGAGCGGTTCCGGCACGCCGGCTACTTTGTCATATACGGCGTGGCGTGAGACGCGATTCACACCGCTGCAAGCGGCCGACCCGCTGGTCAGCGGCTCCGCAGCCGATCCGGACGACGACGGATTCGCCAACCTCGAGGAATTCGCTTTCGGCGGAGACCCTCTGGTGCCCGACGCGGACTTGATCGAACCGCGCCTCCGACGCTCCGGCAACTCTTGGATCCTCACCGTGCGCCAACGCACCGATGCCTCGGGCCTGACCATCACACCCGCTGCCACGGCCAGCCTGCAAGCCGGACTCGCCGACTGGCGCCCCGACCTGCTCACACCCCACGGTCCGCCGCACAATGTGGCCGCGGGGATTGGCGAGTTTGACTACCTGCTCGATGGCGGTCTGACCGAGCGCGCTTTCCTGCGCGTGCAAGCGCAACTGACCGCTCCCTGACTTTCCCGGCCGCCGCGTGGCGACCGGAGAAACCAAAACGAAAACACACACGAAAGACAACCAATGAAAAAACTAACAATCAGTTCGGTTGCGCTCATGGTCCTCGGAATCGCCCCGTTGGCCCTCGCGCAAACCAATGTCACCTCGGGCCACTGGGACATTTCCGCCCACTCGCACCTGCACGAGGGAGTGACGGAGCTCAAACTTGATCTCCATAATCACGGCACCGCTGTGGAGGAACCGCTCCAAGGCTCAACCATCAGCTACAACTTCGGCACCAACGCCAAAGTCGACGTCACCATCGGCGCCAGCAACCTCGGGCTGCTCTGGGTTTCCCCCGCTTCCGAAGTCATGGCGGACGAAATGGGCATGCCCTTCATCGGCTTCAGTGCCGAGGGATTGCTCGCGCCCTTCACCGGCCCGGTCACCTTCACCATGACCGGCTTCAGCTACACCGGTGATGCCACTTCACCGACCTTCTACATGTTCGAGGGAGAGGAAATGTTCTTCGATTCCACCGCCGGTCCGGGTAGCTACGGCTCGTTCAGCGTCAATGCGGGGCAGCACGGTCACGGCGAATTCGGTTTCAGCGATGCCGGTCTTTACAACATCACCTTCCAAGCCAGCGGCAACAATGGTGAACCCATCAGCGGCGATCCCGCCACGGTTACCTTCAACGTCGTGCCCGAGCCTTCCACCTACGCGCTGCTCGGACTCGGTGCCGGCGCCCTCGCGCTCCTGCGCTGGCGCAAACGCAGCCGTCAGAGCTGATCGCATCAATGTTGGTTGTCGGGCGGGAGGCGATGCCTCCCGCCCTTCCGACCGGAATCATGACCGCACCCGACTCGCGCCTGCGCGGACTCATCCGCGACCTGACCGACGGACTCGCCCAGCAGATGTATCTCTGGGGACGCGATGTGCGTCACCCCGACGGCAACGCGCTCGTCCGCGCCGGCCTGCAACGCATCGCGCGGATCGACAATGACGGTGAAGGTACCAGCCTTTACCGCATCGAACGTGAAAACGGTTGGATCGAACTGCACGGCTTCTGCGCCGGCTGGCGTCCGCACGATTCCACCAAGGACGGCATGCTCTACATCCGCCGCTGCCACCGCATTTTCTTGGCCAGCGGACCAATGACTCCGGGTCGCTATGATATGTCCCGCCTGCGCAGCGGTTCGATCATGGAGATGGCCGCCGCCTGTAACCCCTTCCTGCGCTGGTGGACCGAATACGAAAAGTGGGCTGCGCGGGAACTCGGCGCCACTTGGCGCACCGAGTGCTGGCGCGATTACTTGAAGCTCCGCCGCGCCCGCCCCTGGCTCTCGCCCGTCCAGGCCGTGGACTGGCTCCTCGCCTTTCTCGAAAACCCAAGCACGCAAAAACGCCCCCGCGAAATCCT
>CAYQMP010000410.1:0-2037 GCA_964418615.1 uncultured Chthoniobacter sp.
ACCTCGGGCACCTTCTCCGCCTAAACCTAGGAGTCACCTTGCGCATCAACTTTCAGATCACCTACGCCGACGGCACGGCGGCCGAGGCTACGGCCTCGGTCGCCGACCAGGTGGCCTTCGAGCTTCAGCACGACCGGTCCATCGCTCGCCTCGGCGACGACTTCCGACTCACCGACGCCTGCTGGCTCGCGTGGCACGCACTCAAACGCACCAGCAAAACCAGCGCCGACTTTGACGCGTGGCTGGAAGGCGTTGACGAGCTTGAGGTCGGGGAGTCCAAAATCGCCCCTTTGGGGGATACGACAACGCCCATTGGCTGATCGTTCATTTGGCTTACGAGTTCGGAATTGCACCATCACAAGTGCTGGCCGAGACAGACCGAATGATTTTCACCATGACGCGTTACCTGTCCTATCGGGCAAAGCAGATGGGCGGGAACTAGCAGGAGGCGAGTCGTGGCAACTGCTCAGGTGCAGATTTTCGGGCTTGACAAGTTGATGCGGGACTTGCGGGGCCTAGACAAGGAAGCCAACGACGAGCTGCGCACGGCGAGCAAAGAGATCGCCACTCGACTGATGGTCCCGGCGTACCAGGACGCGGCAGACCAAGCCGGCCCTTGGGGCGCGGAAATTGCGGGCAGCATCAAGGCGGCCCGTGACCGCATCCCGTCGGTGTCTATCGGATCTAGGGCTCGGCGTTTTAGCGGAGGAGCGTCGCCCACGACGGTGCGCTTCCCGTCAAACTCCGGCTATCAGGGCCGCTCCGGTGCCCGCGGCACAATGCCCCGCGCATTCGGGGCGGGCTTCGGATGGATGAAAAAGATGGGCGCCTACAAAGGCGATGCGCTTGGCGAGTGGTTGCGCGCAGTTGACCGAGTCAAAAGAAAGTTTGAGGCAGGCTAATGGCGACAGCAGGCAGAACCCTCAAGGTCGCGCTCGTCGCCAATACCAAGAACTTCCGCCAGGGCATGATGTCGGCGGTCCGCGACGCCAAGGGCTTCCAGGGCAAGATGAGCGCGGTCGCCACAAGCCTGCGCGGAACGCTCGGCCCAGCGCTGCTGGCGGCCGCTGCCGCCGCTGGGGCGCTCGCCGTCAAGCTCGGCGTCGACGGCGTCAAGGCGGCCATCGCCGACCAGAAAACCGTCGCCGTCCTGGCCAAGACGCTAGAAAACCTAGGGCAAGCGCATCGCCAAACCGGCGTCGAGGACTTCATCGCCAACATGGAGTCCGCGACCGGCGTCGCTGACGAGCAACTGCGCCCAGCCCTAGGCCTCCTGCTTCAGGCGACCGGCGACGTTGACGAAGCCCAGCATCGGCTGGCTCAGGCGATGGATCTGTCCATCGGCACAGGCAACAGCCTAGACGGCGTAGTGCGGGCTCTTGCCCGGTCACTAGCGACAGGCAGCTCAGGCACGCTTTCACGTTACGGCGTGATGATCGACAAGAACACGATTGCCACCGAAGGGTTCGGTGCCGCCCTTGACCAAGCCGCAGCCAAGTTTGACGGCCTGGCTAACCGCGAAGCCAAAACCCTTGAGGGCCGGCTGCGCATCTTGCAGACCGAGCTTGGCAACGTGCAAGAGGCCTTCGGCTACGGCATCGTCAACGCACTCGGTGGTGCGGGAGACAGCGCCGACGACCTTGCGGGCCGTTTCCGCGACCTGAAAGACGACGCCGAAGAACTTGGCACATCCATCGGCAACGCCATCGGCGACCTCATCACGATCACGCAGACCATTATGACCGCGAAGGGTGCGGTCGAGGACTTCACCGACAGCCTCGGGCCGCTGGGCGACTCCCTCGTCAACGCCCTTGGCGGGCCTCTCAAGAACGTCTACGACCTGTTCAACCGCATTCCCATCGCTGTCGCTGACATGACGAACAACCAGGAGGCCCTGGAGGATGCGCTCCGCCGCGGCGGCTACATGGCCGAGCAGGCGGCAGAAAGCGTTGAGACCTTCGGCTACCAGGCAGGCGCGGCCAGCGAAGAAGTCGAGCAGCTGACCGAGGAGGTCTCGCAGCTTGACGCCCTACTGTC
>CAYQMP010000411.1:0-2034 GCA_964418615.1 uncultured Chthoniobacter sp.
AGATGCCCATGATGGCGAGGCCGTAGGTTTCGCGGAGGTTCGCGGCGAGTTCGATTTCCCGTTTCGTCATCGCAGCGCAGTGGGAGTTGAGGAGCCACTTGATGACGGTCTCGACCTTGCGCCCGGCCTGCATGTCGGTGCTCTCGGTCGGGAGGATGGACATGCGGGATTTGGCGTAGGCCGACTTGAGCATGCGGACGCGCTCGTTGATGATCATGTCGGCGAGGCGGATCTTGCTGTCGCTGGCGCCGTCCCACGGGAAGGCGGGCTTGCCGAGGACGGCGGAGAGTTTGCGGCCGGAGTCGTCCTGCCCGGGCCAGAGGCAGTAGCGCAAATTGTAGTTGAGGTTTTTCCTCGTCCAGTAATTGGCGGCGTCGGTCTCGGCCTGCTCGACGAGGCCGATGAGGTCGGAGACTTCGTCGGATTTCATGCGGTGGCGAAGTCTGGGCGGACGACGGTGGTGGTGGAGGTGGAGGTGGCGCGGGTGTGGGGGTTCGCCGAGGCGAATTCCTCGCGGAAGGATTTGTCCTGCCAGCAGCCGGGGAGTTGCTGGTTCCAGAAAAGGTAGGAGTCGAAATCAATCGACATGGTGTGCTGGCCGATGCCTTCGACGGTGCGACGGGCCTCGGCGAGGCGGTCGCTGGCGGCCTTGATGCGGCGCTGGCGCATCTCGGCATTCACCATGCTGGCGAAGTGCCCGCGCTGAAGCTCCTCTTTGACGAGGGGCGCAAGATCGCCGAGGTCGGCTTCGAGTTCGGATGCGTCGTCTACCACAGGTGCGGGTGTGTTTTTTGGAACTGCGGAAAATGGGAGACTCCAGAGCCCGTGGGCGCGGCGGCGGGAGTCAGGAGCGCCGCCGCGCCGGGCATGCCGGGGATTAGGCCGGATCGAACTTGCCGAGGCCGAGGGGCGACTTGACGCACAGGGCGCAGATCGCATCGACGATGCCGCGGGGGCCGCCGCCGCGGTCCTCAAGCTCCTGGTAGCGGGGCTTGCGGTTGTAGCGGAGTTCGATCATGTCCATGTCGAGCACATAGCCGCGGGAGAGCTGCTCGGCGCTGGAGGCGTCCATCGCGAGGAAGAGCGAGGGAATCAACTCGAGCGTGCCGAAGTCGCCCTCGAAGATGTCCACCGTGGAGGTGATCTTCTTGGCTTCCGCGTCCTGATTGAGAGTGCGGATGGCGCTGGCGACATTCGTGCTGGCGAACTGGGTGCGTGTGAAGCCGGTGAAGGCACGCTTGAGGTTCGGTCCGCAGATGAGGCTGTAGGTCGAAACCTTGCCGGTCTGCTGGTAGATGCTCTGAAGCACATCCTGGACATTGGCCTCGGTGAGGGAGGCTGTGGCCGTGGTGTTGATGCTCGCGGAGGGCGTGCGGTAGGCGGCTGCGACCGGGAGGTCGCTCTGGGCGCCAGATTGGATCCACTTGCCGAGGCCGCGGGTGAGGTAGGGGCTGCTGCCGGACTGCTCTTGGGACTCTTGGTCCGAGCAGAAGGCGGCTTCCATCTTGCGCTTGATCTGCTCAAGCGAGCGGGTGATGGAGCGGGCCATCTCGCGGCGTTTGCCGACGCCGGCGACCTCGGAGACATTCTGCGCGAGGTCGTCAACGGACGGGACTTCGCGGAACTTCTGGATGCGGGCGCTCAGGATGGCGCGGTTCGCGGCGTTGTCGATGAAGTCGGACGAGGAGATGTCCGCATTCGAGAGGACGCCGGCGGGAACGGTCGTCGCATTGAGCGAGTCGGCCTGCCACTGGGTGAGCGGGTTGATGGGTTCGGCGCCCTTCTTGGCCATGGAGACCACGGGGCAGGTTTTCGCGTCAACGACGGCGATGAGATCGGACAAATCCTGGCGGATGCCGACTTGGTTGGTGATAAGGGTTGCGGGCATGAGTTTGGTTGGTTGGTGGGACTACAGGGCGCCTTCCAAGAAGGCTGCGATGTCGTCGGATTTGAGGTTGCTGCCGCGCTCGAACAGGGCTTTCGCAGTGGCGCGGGCGTTGATGTCTTTGGCAGGCACTTTTTGACCTTTTGCAG
>CAYQMP010000412.1:0-2024 GCA_964418615.1 uncultured Chthoniobacter sp.
AGGGCGTCTAAAACCCCTTTTGTGAGGTTATCGATGTCCGGACGCACGCCATGCACCCGCTCGTTCGGGCGGGCCTTGGTCACGCGGAACGCGAACTTCAACTTGATCAGCACCGGAAACTCGACCGGCTTGCGCGGTGCGAACTTCCGTAGCTGTGCCACGAGCGCGTCCTGCGCGTCTTTGACCTTCTTTTTGGTGAAGAACATGGGACGACCGGCGCGGACCATGACGCCCTTCTGCTGGGCGGTGCATGTCGGCGGGTCGCCTTCGATAATTGCTGTGATCATTGTGTGGGGTATTTGCGCCGCGGCGGGCGCGGTTTGGGTGTGGTGATCCGGCGCTCCGCGGTCTTGCGCGGCATGCCGATGGAAACAAGGGCGTCTCGGAGCGTCTCGTCGGGCACCTCCGCGCCGAAGCGCAGCATGTCGTCGATGGCGTCGCACCGCTCGCCCACCAGCCGGAGGGAGAGAAACTCCCACCAGATGATGCGTGCCGCGGCTTCCCGCGCAGGGGACGCCAGCGTCAAAAGACGCTGACGCCACTCCTGCGGGGTCACGCCCGCGCCCCAGCGTGGAACGTAGGCTTTTTCAGTCATGTCGTTCTCCAGACGCGCTGGCCGACGTATTGACCGCCGGACCATTCGGCACGTTGCACGCAGCGCATTCCACGGGTGCGGAACCAGCCGTAGACGTTGATCGCCTCCTTCTGGCTCACCAGCACGCTGTCGCCAACCTGCATCTGCGCCAACACGCTGTGGTTTCGTGCCGCCTTCCTACTCGGAGGCACGGGTATGTTTTTGTCGATGGTCATAGTGCGGCCTCCGCTTGACGTTGCGCCCACGCCGGTAGCGCAAGCGTGGTGATATCCGTCGTGAACGCGGGCCAGTGATCCTCGGCCTCGCAGTTGCGGATGGCGGCGAGGTCGCGCTGATACTGCTTGCGGCCCCACTCAATCGCGTCTTGGTCGAGCGCGTAGACCGCGACCGCGTAGGGCGGCTGCTTCTCCACGCAGACGAACAGGAACTCGCTCTTGTCGATGCCCAGCAGGCGGCAGATGTCCAAGTAGTAGGCTGCTTGGACGTCGTAGCGGTAACTCGCCACGCTCTTGGCCATCATGTCTGGGTCTGCGGATTGGCAGGACTTCACGTCCACAATCACGTTGCCGGATTCCGGCAGCGCATCGATCCGCGCCTTGCGGAGGACGCCGTCTTCGCCATTTGCGAATAGCGAAACTTCCGTCTTCGCGTTGGCCAGCACGCGCTTGACCGCGGGGTGCGCGTGAACGGAATCGCGCATGCCGGTGATCGTCGCGGCCTCGTCGGCGGTGATGATCGGCAGCGTCTGCGCGGCCTTCCATTCGCGGCCCTCCTTGGTCGTGAAGACCATGCCTTCCGGTCGAACGACCCACGCGCCCTTGACCGTATCCGGTTCAAGGATGGCGCGGTGGATCATCGAACCCAGACGCATGGCCGGTGTCGTTTCGACTTTCAGCAGGCCGTCGATGTATGCCTTGTAGTGCGCGGGCGTCCGCGGCGGGGCGATGTAGTCCAGTGCGGACTTCGATATGCCCTCCGCGGCACGATACTGCGCCTCCGGTAGCGAGAGGATGCCGGTGTTCATTTCCGCCACACCTCCACTTGTTCGGGCTTCATTTCGACGAGGACAAAGTCCGCGCCCGTGCGCTTCATGTCTGCGACCACGTTGGCCAGCATCCATGACTCGTCCGGCAGTGCGTAGGGCTTGGTCATGGAATGATAACCATCCTTGCGTGCCGCCTTCTCGGTGAGGACGCGGGGACTCATAGGTTGGCCTCCTTCGCCGCGGCGTGCAGTCCGTGGTTACTGATCCGGCGCTGCGCGAGGTCGTCGAGGAACTCGCGGGTGCGCGGGTGCTCGCTGTCGCGTCCGGTGTTCAGATCGTCGGTCAACGAGTCCAGCCACTGCATGGCCCAAACAAGGTCGCTGGCGGCGCTCATTTGCTCACCTCCGCGAACAGTTCGCCGGTTGCTTTGTCGTTGAGCGCGGC
>CAYQMP010000413.1:0-2024 GCA_964418615.1 uncultured Chthoniobacter sp.
CTGGTATCCTGTCATGATCGGCTTTGCCCTCCTCGGCGGCCTTGCCATGTTCTTGCTCAAAAGAAAACAAAAGCGGCTTGCCGCCGCCTCCGCCTCATGAAAATCCTCCCTGTCCTCCTCTCTCTCGCCCTGACCATTGCCGGAGCCCGTGCGCAGGCTCCGCTGCGCATCGAGGGCTCCAACACCTTCGGCGAAAAACTCGGCCCCCTCCTCGTCGAGGCCTTCGGGAAAGAAAATCCCGACACCCCGGTCAATCTCATCGCCAACGGCAGCGGCGCCGGTCTCTCCGCCCTGCTCGAGGGCCGCGCCGACATCGCTCCGACCTCGCGTGCCGCCGATGCCGACGAACTCCGCTTGGCCCGCGCCTCGAAGCTGCGCTTCCGGGCGCAATCCATCGGCAGCTACGGTGTCGTGGTCATCGTCAACGACAAGAACCCCGTCCGCTCGCTCTCCCTCCGCCAGGTGCGGGACATCTTCACCGGCAAGGTCACCAACTGGAAACAGGTCGGCGGACCCGACGCGCGCATCCGGCCGTTCATTCTCGACTACTCGTCCGGCGCCCGCCGCGGCTTCCAGGAACTCGCCATGCGCTACGAGCCCTACGCCTCGGGAGCACGCACCTTCGCCTCCAAGCAATCCATCGCCGATGCTGTGGCCAAGGACGCAGCCGCGATCGGCTATGCCGACATGGGACCGCTCCCCGCCGGCGCCCGCGCCGTCCTGATCAACGGCATCCCCGGCAACCGCACGGCCATCAACCAGGGCCTCTATCCCTACGCCCGCACGCTCTACCTCTACACCCTGCGCGGACGCGAAACGCCCGCCGCGAAAACATTCATCCGCTTCGTCCTGTCCCGCGACGGCCAGCGCATCATTTCGGATGCCGGCTTCGTCCCGCGCATGACCCTCCGTCTCGACCGCGACGGCCTCGCCTTCTAGGCTCGACCGCGTCACTCCCGGTGGATCGCGCCGTCTCTCCGAGCTGTAGGCTCTACGAGCCGGAAGCCCGGCGCGAGAACCCCACCCGCCACATCGCGCCCTCCGGGCGCGATCACCATTCCCACTCAAGTCTCCAACTCAACCCTCCGCCTTCTCTCCATGCTCACCGTTTCGCAAGTCACCAAGGCCTTCGGCGGACGCACTTTGTTCGAGAACGCCTCGCTGCAAATCAATCCGGGCGACCGCATCGGCTTGATCGGCGCAAACGGCGCGGGCAAATCAACCCTCTTCTCCCTCATCCTCGGCGAGAACGCAGCCGACGAGGGAACGGTCAGTCTGCAGCGCGGACGCACCGTCGGCTTCCTCCCGCAGGAAAGCGCCCCCTCGGGCGATGAAACCGTCCTGCAACTCGCGACCAGCATCACGCCGGCCATGGCGGACGCCTATGCCACCCTGCGCGAGTTCCCCGACGAAGAATCGCCCGAGCACCACGAAGCGCACGACGTCTTCCTCGAGCACGACGGCTACAACCTCGAAGCCAAAGCCAAACGCATCCTCGCCGGACTCGCCTTCCGCGAAACGGATTTCGACCGCCCCGCCCGCACGATGAGCGGCGGATGGATCATGCGCGCGCACCTCGCCCGCCTCCTTGTCATGGAACCCGATCTTCTCATGCTCGACGAGCCGACGAACCATCTCGACCTCGAGACCCTCGGCTGGTTCCAGAACCATCTGACCAACTACCCCGGCGCCCTCCTCGTCATCTCCCACGACCGCGCCTTTCTCAATGCCATCTGCGACGGCATCGTGGAAATCTCCCGCCAACACCTCCACCGCTACCGTGGCAACTACGACGCTTACCTCGTCGAGAAAAAGGCCCGCGACGAGCAATACCTCGCCGCCTACAAAAACCAGCAGCGCGAGATCGCCCACCTCGAAGACTTCATCAACCGCTTCCGAGCCAAAGCGAGCAAAGCCGCCCAGGCCCAGGAGCGCATCAAGCAACTGGCCCGCATCAAACGCCTCCCGCCGCCGGAAAACGCCGAAGCCACCGTCAAATTCCGCTTCCCCCAACCGCCCCGCGG
>CAYQMP010000414.1:0-1997 GCA_964418615.1 uncultured Chthoniobacter sp.
GCTGGACCGGGCACGATGCCATGCGGGATGCCGGTCTGCAGTCGCTGCGTTGGCTGATGGAGAACCAGCGCGGCGAGGGCGGCTGTTTCCGGCCGGTCGGCTCGAACGGCTTTTGGCGCAAAGGCGGCGCGCCCGCGGAATTCGACCAGCAACCGATCGAAGCCTCGGCGGCAATCAGCGCCTGCATCGAAGCGCTCAACACCACGGGCGACGCCTGGTGGCGCAGCGAAGCCACGCGCGCCTTCGACTGGTTCCTCGGCTCCAACGACCTCGGTGAGCCCCTTTACGATCCGGCCAGCGGCGGATGCCGCGACGGTCTGCATCCCAACCGCGCCAACCAGAACCAGGGAGCCGAATCCACCCTTTCCTTCTGGCTGGCCTTGGCCGAAATGAAAGCTCTGCACAACGCCACCGCCTCCTTCAACCGCCACGCACCTGCCGCCCCGTGAACCTCCGCCGCCAATCCCTCGAACTCCGTCCCGATGCCCGCCGCGTCCTCCTGCGGCCTTTCATGGCCTCGGTCGTGGTCAAACCGACCGGCCACGCCGAACCCAGCCGCCGCCTGCTCGACATCCTCGCCCGTGTGCTCCTTCTTGATGACGCCACGGTGGAATCGACGCTGGAAAATGTCCTCCACGAATTCCACGACCGTCACGAGGACATCCGCGCCATTTTCCTCGACCGCTTCAACAAAATGGCGCCGCTCTTGCCCGTCGACCGCGAAGTGAGCGAACCGCGCAAGCTGCTCATCGGTTCGTATTTCACCAACGAGTATTCCCTCGAATCCAGCGCCCTCTTCAACCCGAGCATCGTCCCCGCCCCCGACCAATCCGGCCTCGCGCCCGGCGAACTGCGCTTCAACCTCAGCCTGCGCGCCACCGGCGAGGGACACATCTCGTCGATCACCTTCCGCTCCGGCATCGCCGCGGCCGACGGCACCGTGCGGCTCGATCCGGTCTCCCGCTTTGTCCACTCCCCGCGGCCGGAACCCGCCGCCGGTTACGATCTCGCCCTCTTCCGCCGCAAACTCCACGAGATGGGCGTCGACTATGACGCGGCCAACCGCGCCACGTCCGAGTTGCCCGAAAATTTCCGCATGCACGAACTCGTCGCCCGCATCGCCCGCCTGCGCCGCGAGGACGTCGCCTCGGATGTCATCCATGCCGGCGAGCAGGCCCTCCACCTCGCCGAGGCCAATTACACCGTGCGCTTCAAAGACGGCCTGCGCATGTCGGAAAAAGTCCTCTTCCCCTACTCGCCGCTGGAGAGCAACGGGATCGAGGACGCGCGCTTCGTCCGCTTCACCGCGCCCGACGGCTCCGTCGCCTACTACGCGACCTACACCGCCTACAACGGCAACACCGTTTTTCCCCAGATCGTCGAAACCCCCGACTTCTGCCAGTTCCGGGTCAGCACGCTCAACGGCCCCGCGGTGACCAACAAAGGCCTCGCCCTCTTCCCGCGCAAAATCAACGGACTCTACGCCATGCTCGGACGCCAGGACGGCGAGAACATCCACCTCATGTTCTCCGACCATCCTTACTTTTGGTATGAATCGAAGGTCATCGTCCGCCCCGCGCAGCCGTGGGAATTCACCCAGCTGGGCAACTGCGGTTCGCCCATCGAAACCGAGGCCGGCTGGCTCGTGCTCACCCACGGCGTCGGCCCCATGCGCAAATACTGCATCGGCGCCGTCCTTCTCGACCGCGACGATCCGTCGCGCGTCATCGGACGCCTCAAAGAACCGCTCCTCGGCCCCGCACCCGACGAACGCGAAGGCTACGTCCCCAATGTCGTCTATTCCTGCGGCGCGCTTGTCCACCACGGCGTCCTCATCCTCCCCTACGCCGTCTCCGACACCGCCACCCGCTTCGCCTCGGTGCCGCTGGACGAACTCCTCCACGCATTGCGCGAGGGATGAACTGTATCCCGCAACCGCTGCCTTCCAAGGTAGGGACGAGCGGCCCGCTCGTCCGCTCCGTTCCCGACGGACACGC
>CAYQMP010000415.1:0-1991 GCA_964418615.1 uncultured Chthoniobacter sp.
AAGCAAATATCGCGCCGGGACGGCGCGCTCCACCTCGTTCTATGAAGCCTTGTACCACCAACTCCCCAAAGATTTTGGACTTTGTTACCTGAGGCAGGGACGAGCGGCTCGCTCGCTCGTCCGCCTTTTTCCAACGGACGCGCGAGCCGCGTATCCCTACCTTTCAAACGCTGTTTGCTGGCTCAGGGCGAAGTCCAACTTGAGTTCGGCTGGAGCGCTCGCTTCGAAGACGACACCGACCGAGCGGCTGTCGCTTCGGGGCAATGGCAGTTGTGCCGGAGCCATTTGCAGGTCATAGCGGAAGGACAAATGGGAGAGATGCACGCGCAACGCAGAGGCAGGCCACTTGAAGCGCACCAAGAAGCGGTAGTCGGGGTCCTCGCCGACGATGGAGAGGAAGGGCACAAGACCCGCTGCGGCACCCTCGCATGACGTGGTCGTCGGCAGATTGATCCACGTTTTGCCGTCACGCGATATTTCGACGGACGGCACATCGCCGTCGCCGCCCAGGAAAATATTTCCATCAAGGACCGGATAAGGAATCTCGAAGAGATAGATGAGTTCGGCGGCTTTCCGCGGATCCGATTTGACCAGGTAGCTGATGCCATCCGCCCCGCGCGCCACTTCCAGATTTTGCGCGCCGCCGGAACCATTCAACCAAGCGCCGTTCTCCCACACGGGGCTGAATGTCCAGTCGCCGTTGGCGTATTCCGCCGGCTCCTCGAGATAGCGGGTGAGGTAAAAGAGCCCGCTCCTCTTTTTGGCGTAGCCGATGCTTTCCCCGGGCCTGAGCCGGACATTGAGGGCGCGGGTCGGATCGGCGATGAACGGCTTGCGCACCTTGAAATCGCCGTCGCGGTAAATCCCGCGGAGCTTTTCCGCCGTGTAAAAGCCCGGGGTGGCTGTTTCCACCAAGGCCGGGTCCGCTTGCAGTTCCGCGACCGAGGCGATCGTGCCATCGGAAAGCCGGACGAACATTTCCCCGTCGGGATCGAACATGGACCATTTGCCGTTGATCTTGATCTCGGTGACAACGTGCCAGCCCTTCGCCTGCTGAATCCTTGATTCCAACCCGGCCTCCACGGCAAGCAGGGCCAGCGTGTTGGCCGCATGACTGCAGAAGCCGTAGCCGTAGACGTGAAACAGCTTGAGCGGATCGGAGGCTTCCGGGTGCGCCGGCCAATCATGACGGCGTCCCTTAACAACCATGTTCCACAAGCCGATCGCCCTCTCCTCCTCGCTGCCGGCTCCGTGCACAGCGCGCGTGACCAGTTCCGGCAAAGACGCCGGCACGGGGGCGCCGTCAATCACCACACGCACAGCATCGGCGACGGACGAGCCGGTGTTGGAGACCCTGACACCCTCGACAACAGTTCCCGCGGGGACGCTCCATGGAAATTCCTCCCCGGATTTTCCGGCTGTAAAGACAACATGGTCCCGGTCAGCCAAATCCACCTCGCGCCCGCGCTGAAGGGTCTGGCGCAGGAGGAGAGCAAGCTTCCGTCGAACCTCGGTCGCTCCCGATTCCAGATCCTTTTTCTGAGCCGCGGCCTGCCGGTTCTTCCCTTCCCGCACGACATCCGCCGGATCTTCGAAGAGGCGCGGCCTCGCTGGATCGAGAGCCCTTTCCAAGGAAGCCACATCATTCCCGAGCAGGCCGAACACTTCGGCGACATCGGCTTTGGTCGCCACATCCCCGCCGCCACGCAGGACGATGAGCAGGGCAGCGCCAAGCCCGAGCGCGAGGCCTCCAAAGAACACAAAGAACTTTGAGCGGGCGAAATTCGGTGTCTTCATTCCTGGAACACGGCCACGCCTTGGTAGCAGAGAGGCAGTGTTCGGGCCAGTATACCATTGTCAGTGAACGCAGCTTGTGTTGCTGTTTCCCACCCTATGCGTATCCGTGCTTTTTCAGGACTGATCCCGCGGGCCGACTTGGCCGCGGAACTGGCTTCGCCGCCTTATGACGTGCTCGACACCGCGGAGGCGCG
>CAYQMP010000416.1:0-1985 GCA_964418615.1 uncultured Chthoniobacter sp.
TGGGTCCTGCAGATCGACTCCGACGGGCAGTGTGATCCGGCCTATTTCAGCGCGCTTTGGGAGCGGCGATTGGGTCACCAAGTTGTTTACGGGCACCGCACCGAGCGGCGGGATGGCTGGACCCGCGTGCTGGCTACTTGGCTGGTGCGCGGCGTCGTCAGGATTGCCACCGGCGTCGACTGCGCCGATGCCAATGTGCCCTACCGCTTGATGTCCACGGCCGGACTTCTCCCCGTGGTCGACACGGTTCCCTCGGGCTTCGACTTGGCGAACATCGCCTTGGCCGTACAAATCAAGCGCGCCGGCTGGAGCGAGGCGACCGTGCCCATCGTCTTCCGCCCCAGGGCCGGCGGGGAACCGACGGTGCCTTTGGTCCGTTTCGCGGGGAAAGCCTTCGAGCTTCTCGGACAACTCCTGCTCCTCCCCCGTCCCGTGCTGCGCGGGGCGCGCTAAAGCCAGCGGCCTGCGGCCATGCGGGTGCCGCGGCATCATGCTTGCAATGGCTACTGCGGGTCGATGGCGCGGATGCGGAGATGGCGAAACGCCGAATGGTCAACGACAGCGGAGTTGGCCAAGCGTCTGCAGTGGTCTCTACAGACCAAGCGCCGCGGGCAAAGGGCGGACGATGATGCCATTCGCGAGTTCGTAGGAGCGGGTTCCGGGGTAGACCACCCACAGCTCATCGAGTCCGAGATCCTGGCTGGCTGATTGCATGGAACGGGTGAGACGTGGCGCGTCAGCGCGTTTGAATTCCACGCCGATCCGTCGTCCGTTCGTGTGCATGACAAGATCGAGTTCGGTGCCGCTGTGCACGGCATAAAACCAGGCGCCATCGGGTTGGTGGGCGCGGATTGTTTCCTCGAGGGCAAATCCCTCCCAGGAGGCGCCGAGTTTCGGATGGGTGCGGAGGGCGGCGTGGTCGCGGATGCCCAAGAGGGCGTGGAAGATGCCGGAATCGCGGAAGTAAATGCGGGGCGTCTTGACCAGCCGTTTGCCGAGATTGGCGTTCCATGGCTGGAGCCGCCGGATCATGAAGGTCTGCTCGAGGGCGTCGAGGTAGTCGCGGGTCGTATGGGGCGAGACACCGAGGGACGCGGCTATCTCGCTGCCGTTCCAAATCTGGCCGTGGTAATGCGCGAGCATGGTCCAGAAGCGTCCGAGCGCGACGGGCGACATGCCGAACCCGAGCAGCGCGAGATCGCGCTCGAGGAAAGTCCGGATGAAGTTCTTGCGCCAAGTCAGACTTTCCTCGGCCCCGCGGGCGAGGAAAGAGCGGGGGAAGGCGCCCCTTTGCCAAAGGGTATCCGTCTTGGTGGCTGGAATCTCGGAGAGATCGAAGCCGCGCATTTCGATGATCTCGACACGTCCGGCGAGCGACTCCGCGCTCTGCCGCGAGAGCTCGGGCGAAGCACTGCCGAGGATGAGGAATCGCGCGGGACGGCCGGGTCGGTCGCTCAGCACGCGGAGGACCGGAAAGAGCCCCGGGCAGCGTTGAGCTTCGTCTATGACAACCAGACCGCGCAGCGATTGCAGCGCCGTCATGGGATTCTCCATCAGCGTGGCCACGGCCGGGTCTTCCAGATCGAAGTAGTTCTGGTCCGTGCCGGGTAGAATCTGGCGCGCGAGGGTCGTCTTGCCGCATTGGCGTTCGACCCCATTCTCGTTTTTCCACGGGTTGGTAGGCGCTCCGCGGCCCACCCCCCCCGGGCTTCGATCCACGCCGTGACGCGGCGCCCTTCCGGGCGCCGCTTTTTTTGGGGCCAAGGCGCCGAAGCCCCTTTTTTACGGATTCAAGATAGGATTTCCTCTGTAGCATGGCTGAAATCTTGCAGTGTCAGTGCAATATTTCAAGTCTAGTCCAGCGTGGTCCGCGGGCTGGGAGCGATGCGGCGAAGCCGCGCCAACGGCATACGGCAAAACGTCACAGGGCAAAGGGTATCCGGCATACGGCACACGGCACATGGACTGGCCCCCGCTCCCGGCTT
>CAYQMP010000417.1:0-1983 GCA_964418615.1 uncultured Chthoniobacter sp.
TTCTCATCATCGGGGATTTCACCGCGATGATCGGAGACCCGAGCGGACGCTCGGCGACGCGTCCGCAACTGACCCACGACGAAGTGCTGGCCAATGCCAAGACCTACCAGGAGCAGGCCTTCAAGGTGCTCGACAAGACAAAGACCAAGGTCGTCTTCAACGGAGAGTGGTTCAAGCGGATGACCTTCACCGATGTGATCAAGCTGAACAGCCGCGTCACGTTGCAGCAGATGCTGCAGCGCGAGGACTTCCGCGAGCGCATGGACAAAGCGCAACCGATCCGCGCGCACGAAGTGCAGTATCCCATCATGCAGGGCTGGGATTCGGTCATGATCCAGGCCGACGTCGAACTCGGCGGAACCGACCAGCTTTTCAACATCATGGTCGGTCGCGACCTGCAGAAAGAAGAGGGACAGGAACCGCAGGTGGCCATGATGCTGCCCATTCTCGAGGGTCTCGACGGCACGCAGAAGATGAGCAAGAGCCTCGGTAATGCGGTGGGTGTCAACGAAGCCCCCGGAGAGATGTTCGGCAAGGTGATGAGCATCTCCGACGAACTCATGGCCCGTTGGTATGTGCTCCTCCTCGGGCGCGAGATCGCCGCGGACGCGCATCCCATGGCAGCCAAGAAGGAATTGGCCCGGGCCTTGGTCGAGCGTTTTCACTCGGCCGATGATGCCGCGCGCGCCCTCGAGGAATTCGAAAAGCGTTTCAGCGGCCGCGATCTGGAAAATAGCGAGCTGCCTTCATTTGTTCCCGCCGTGCCGCTCATCGATGTCATAACCGCCGCAGTCGAAGCCTACACGCAGTGCTTCGGGCAAAACAGATCCCGCAGCGATGTCCGCCGTCTGGTCACCCAAGGCAGCGTCCAATGGCGCGGAGAAAAAGTAACCGACCCCAAAGCCATGCTCGATTTGTCACAGCCCGGTATCCTGCGCCTGGACAAAACCCGCGCGGTGCGGATCGGGTAGCATTCCGGGCTGTTTTCACCACTGCACCTTGCAGCGGTATTTTTTCCAATTGCGGTCGTTGGTCACGGCGGTGGCGCCGATTTCGATCGTTTGGGCAATGAGAAGGCGATCGAACGGATCGCGATGGTGGTGCGGGAGAGTGGCGAGGCGGTCGAGATCGGTGGGGGTGATGGGGAGCAGGGTGAAGCCGTGCTTTATTTCCAGATCAGCCGCGAAGTCTTGGAGCGACCCTTCAAAGTCAAGTTTGCCGAGGGAGCGCTTGATGGTCATTTCCCACAGGCTGACGATGCTGACGAGGATTTCGTTGTCGGGTGAGTAGAAGGCGGGTTCCCACTTGGCACGGTTGAGGCGCGGATCGTTTTCCCGCATCCACAGCACGGTATGGGTGTCGAGGAGGTAGCGCATGCGGCTACTCCATGTATTCCTTCATGTCCTCGATCGGCTCGCAAAAGTCGTCTGCGACCCAAATCTTGCCCTTCATGTCACCCCAGTGGCCTTTCCCGCGCTTGACCGGTGCAGGCTTGAGCTCGGCCACCGGTTTGCCGCGCTGGGTGATGATGAAGGATTTGCCGGCGCGGGTTTGGCGGAGGAGGCGGGAGAGGTTGGTCTTCGCCTCGTAGGCGCCGACCTCTTGCACACGAGGGGTGGGTTTCATCATACCAGTCTAGTGAATAGACCAGATGGGTCAAGCGATGCTCGCGGCGAGGACCCGCTGGCGAGCGGTTTCGGGGGCGGCGGAGGCCAGTTCGCGGTAGAGCGAAGATGCTTGCTCGGCGTCGAAGGGCGCTCCGAGGAACCCCGCAACGCGGTTGATTTTGGGATGCTTTGTGGCTCGCGTCGTTTCCCCGGACGATATGGTTTCCTCGTGGCGTTTTTCGCCGGGGCGCAGGCCGGTGTGACGGATGCCTATATCCCGTCCGGGAACGAAGCCGGCGAGTTCGATCATTTGACGTGCGAGATCATCGATTTTCGCCGGCGCGCCCATTTCGAGGAGGAACGTTTCTCCGCCCTC
>CAYQMP010000418.1:0-1979 GCA_964418615.1 uncultured Chthoniobacter sp.
ACGCCACAACGAGGAGGCTGTGCGTGCCATTTACGAGGGACTGCGCTGGCTCGGCCTCGATTGGGACGAAGGCGCCGAAAAAGGCGGCGACCACGGTCCCTACTACCAGAGCGAACGCGGCCCCGTTTACGAGCGCTATCTCAAGATCCTGCAGGACAAAGGCATGATCTACGAGGATGCCGGCGCCCTGCGCTTCCGCTCGCCGCGCGAAACCGTCACCGTGCACGACGAAGTCTGCGGCTCGATCCCGTGCGACCTCTCCAATCCCGGCACGCATCCCGACATGACCGTGCGCCGGCCGGACGGCTCGTGGATTTTCCACTTCGTCAACGTGGTCGATGACATCGAGATGAAGATCACCGACGTCATCCGCGGCGAGGACCACCTCTCGAACACGCCCAAGCACATCGAACTCTACAAAGCCTTCGGCGTCGAACCCCCGCGTTTCGCCCACATTCCGCTCATCCTCAATCCGGACGGAACCAAGATGAGCAAGCGCGACAAGGGCGCCAGCGTGCAGGGTTACATCGAGCAAGGCTATGCCCCCGAGGCCGTGCGCAATTACCTCTGCCTCCTCGGTTGGTCTCCCAAAGACAACCGCGAAATCCTGCCCATCGAGGAAATCATCAGCCTCTTCGAGTTGAAGAACATCAACCGCCGCAGCGCCGGCTTCGACCTCGACAAATGTTTTTGGATGAACGGCCAATACCTCATCCAGATGCCCCTCGAGCGCTTCGCCGACCTGAGCATCCCCTTCATCGACAAAGCCGGCATCAACTACGGCTCCCGCGAAGCCCTCCTCCCCGCCCTCGCCCTGGTCAAAGAAAAGGTCAAACACCTCACCGACGTCCCGTCGTGGATCGAATTTTTCTTCAACGACGACTACGCCTACGACGAAGCCAGCGTCGAAAAAGCGCTCAAAGCCGATGGCGCCCTCGAACGCCTCCACGTGCTCGGCGATCGCCTGGCTCGCGTCGAACCCTGGACCGCTGAAAACATCGAGGCCGCCTTCAAAGACCTCGCCACCACGCTAGGCATCAAGACCGCCTTGTTGGTCCACCCCGCGCGCGTCGCCGCCACCGGCCGCAGCGTCGGCCCGAGCCTCTACCATCTCCTCGAACTCCTCGGCCGCGACCGAGTCCTCGCCCGCTTCACGCGCACCCGCGAGCAGTTTTCTTCTTAGTTGGTAGGGCCCGCTGGCCTCAGCGGGCCGCACGCTTGCCATGCCCGACCTCCAAAAAGCCACCTTCACCATCGCGGACCTCCAAGCCCGCGCCGAAGGCCGTGGCCCGATCCCGCCGGAAGTCCGCCTCGCCGTCCTCGGCTCCCCCGTCGAGCACTCGCTTTCCCCCGCCATGCACAACGCGGCACTCGAATCGCTCGGCTCGGACCTCCGCTACGCCAAGATCGAGTGCCCGCCGGAAAAATTGGCCGACGCCATCGAAGCCGCCCGCAAGGCCAACTTCCTCGGACTCAACCTCACCATCCCCCACAAATTCGAAGCTCTCGCCCTCTGCAACGAACTTGACGACACCGCACGCCAACTCGGCGCGGTCAACACCCTCCTCTTCGACGGCACCCGCACCGTCGGCTTCAACACCGACGGCCCCGGCCTCGTCCGCGCCATCCGCGAAGTCTTCTCCTTCGACCTCCGCGACCTCCGCGTCATGGTCCTCGGCGCCGGCGGTGGCGCCGGTTCCGCCGCCGCCCTGCAGTGCGCCCTCGAAAAATGCCCGCGCCTCGTTCTCGTCAACCGCACTGAAAACAAGGCCCACGACATCGCGCAACGCGCCAAACAACTCCTCCACACCGACCGCCTCGAAGGCCCCGAAGATCCCGTCACGGTCATTCCGCTCGAAGAATCCGCCCTGCGCGAGCAACTCACCCGCACCGACCTGGTCATCAACGCCACATCGCTCGGCATGAAGCGCACCGACCCGCGCCTCATCCCCGCCACCATCATCACGCCTGACCTCATG
>CAYQMP010000419.1:0-1946 GCA_964418615.1 uncultured Chthoniobacter sp.
GCGCGCGCAAAGCGCCCTGACCAACGGCGCTTGGAATACCACGGTCAGTCCGGCGGAAGGCGGGACCAAGTCGCTCATTTCCTTTTCCGCCTCCGGTGATTGGGCCACCGACGGATACAATTTCCCTTTTAACTCGCCCGCGGGCGGCTTTTCTCGCCAGCAAGTCGCGTTTACCGGCATCTCGGGTGCGGCCTCCAATGCGTGGAACTTGACCGACTTTCAAACCTCATTGTTTGTCGCTCCGTTTGGCTACTTCACAAACCACACGCAGGGAATCAGTCAAGCTTTGGAGGAGCTCTATTTTGAAACCCCCAGCCCCGGGCAAGGTGTTCTGGCGGTGGGTTCGACCAATCTATTTGCCGCTGCTCAGGGTGACTGGGTGCAAATCGTTTTCAGCAACACACCGACAGAGCTGCTGATGGACCTGCCTTTCTCCAACTTCAACCAGGGCACTTACAACGCCGTGGATAGCCGCAACATCCAATACAACCTTGAGATCGTCCCCGAGCCCTCGACCTATGCGCTCCTCGCGCTGTCGGCAGCGGGCCTCGGCGGCTACGTCCTGCGCCGCCGGCGCAATCGCCAAGCGGCTAAGTCGCACTGAAGTTGCCCAATGTGGTGGCGGGTTTGCCGATAGGACGTCTTTGAACGCCGCTTCCTCCTGCCTTGCTCCTAGTCGGTAGGGGTGTCGCGCACGGCGGCGGCTGCGGCGGTGCGGGTTTCCACGCCGAGTTTGGCGAAAATATTCTCCAAGTGCTTGCGCACGGTGAGGGGGCTGAGTTGCAGGATGGTGGCGATCTCGGCGTTGCGCTTGCCCTCGCCCACCCAGTGCAGAATTTCACGTTCGCGCGGGGACAATTTCACGGCGGGTGCCAGGGTTCGGTCGGTGAATCCTCCGCGGGCGCGGATCAGCGCCTCGGCCACGGGGGCGAAAGTCTGCGCGGCGGCCAAGATGCCGTGCGGGAAGTTACCCGCGTGCGATCCGGCGTGCATCGTCACGAGGAGGTCCGGCATCGGTTTCATGAAAATGCAGACCATGTCGCGGATGCCCTGCGGTTTGTCCACCAGTCGGTAGTGCTCGCTGCGCTGCCATGTGCGGTCGTCGACCAGCGCGCTGCGCTGATAAACGCCGGGTCCCTCGCGCAGGAAGGCGGCGGTGTTTGGGTGCGACTCGCTGCTTGCTTCCAGGGCCAGCAACTTGGCGAATAATCGCGGCAACCAGTGATCCGGGCCGAGCCGTCCTTCCCCCGGACACCAGAAGTGCACGCGTCCGCCATTCGGGGCGTGGCGGATCAGGGAGTGGTAGTCGGCTTTGACCACCCCTGACCACGCACGCAGCAGAGCCTCCGAAAATTCGTCGTCCGTGGGCGCGAGCGAGGCGCCGGATAGCTGGACGAGGAGGTCTTGCGGCATGGCGGGGATTGAGGTTAACGGTCGCGGAGCGGAAACGTATATGACGTCCGTCATATTGGCAACCGGGTGCGTCTGCTGAAGGATTGCGTTCCTATGTTTAATAGCCCTTTTGCTGCTCGGCCAGTCAGCCAGCGCGCCGCCGCCCTGATGCACCCATTCCTCAGTCTTACGCTCTCGCTTCTGTTTCTTGCCATCGCCGGTCATTCCCCGGCCCGAGCAGAACTCATTTTTGTCACGCTGCAGACTTCCGTGGTCAGTTTCGACATCTCGAGCGGCGACTCCGCAACCATCGCGGCGTCGAAAAGCACCGTGGTCTCCGGCCTGACCGAAGGCATGGGATTGGTCTTTGACAATGATGGTTACCTCTATGCGGTGCAATACACGCCGGGCCTGGTCAGTAAAATCGATATCACCACCGGCACGATTGTTTCGAGCGTCTCCGGCTTTGTCGATCCGCGCGGCATCACCTACGACTCCGCCACGGGAAACTTCTACGTGGCGAACAGCGGCACATCTGCGCCGGGCAACACGAT
>CAYQMP010000420.1:0-1940 GCA_964418615.1 uncultured Chthoniobacter sp.
GGCCCGCTCTGACCCGTCCTCTCAACCGTGTGGCGGTCGAGATCGTCTGCCCGGGCGTCGCCTCGTATTACACCATAAAAGAGCGGGCTTTTGTGCAAGCAGAGATCACGCGCAACGGAAGTGTTCTCGCCTTCACCTCGCGGCAAGACTGCGGAGCCACGGCCCTGACGCATCGTTTGCGCCGGGTGCACCGCTACAGCTTCCAGCGTTCCTTTTCCGAGGTTTACCGCGAGACTCCGTCGACGCTTGGCTGGCGCACCGAGGGGGCGCCACCGGCACCACTGGCTTTGGTCACGGTTCCTCCGCCCAAACTCCTCCCGCGCCGTGCCCCGCTGCCGGAATTCCCGCTCTACGACGCCGCTTGCGTGGACGGTTTCTCGTTCGCCCGCCGCGAGCCGTCGGCGTGTTGGATCCCGCGGTGCATTGCAGGCATAGGCTCGATCTCCGAGGGATTTGTCGAGAGGGAACTGGATGATGCTCCTCTCCGCCGGTGGGAGGAGTGCGAGGACTTCCAGCCGGTGGAGGCGAGACGAACTTTGTGCGCCGGGCAAGGCGTGACGTTGGACCTCGCCGCCAACCGCACGGGCTTCCCGAGGGTCAGCCTCAGGGTTGTCGAAGCCTGCGACATTCTTCTGGCCTTCGACGAGGTCCGGACAGGAATGAAGTTGGCCTTTGAAAGAAACATGGCCGTCAATTTGCTCGCTTGGAAACTTGAGCCCGGCGACTACGAACTGGAAGCTTTCGAACCTTACACCCTCCGCTACCTGCAGTTGCTGGTCACCGAGGGGCGCGTCGAATTCCTGCACGCGGGACTGCGCGGATACGAGGCAGCCCTTCCGGCACCGTCCTCCATTGATGACCCCGCGCTGGGCAAAGTCGCGCGGGCTGCCTGGTCCACCCTGCGTCAAAACGCCGCAGACCTTCTGGTCGACTGCCCCTCGAGGGAACGGGCCGGTTGGCTCTGCGACAGCTTCTTCAGCGCACGCTGCGCCCACCTTCTCTCGGCCTCCACGGCATTCGAAGAAGCTTTTCTGGAAAATTATCTCCTCTGCCCCGACCCGCTTCCCGATATCCCGCCCGGCATGTTCCCGATGTGCTATCCGGCGGATCATCCGGATAGAGCATTCATCCCGCAGTGGAGCCTTTGGCTCATCCTGCAGGTTCGGGATTACGTTCGCCGGGGGGGAGACAAGGGGTTGGCGGACGCCTTCCTGCCGCGGTTCCGGCGGCTGCTCGAATGGTTCGCCTCGCACGAGAATGAAGATGGCCTGCTGGAGAATCTGCCCGGGTGGCAGTTCATCGAATGGTCGCAGGCCAACAAACTCACCGACGGGGTCAACTTCCCGACCAACTGGCTTTACGCCACCAGCCTTCACGCCGCGGCGGAACTCGCCGGCGACGAGCAACTCCGACAGCGCGGCCGACAGGTCCGCGAAACCGCAACGCACCTCGCATGGAACGGCAAATGGTTCGTGGACCATGCGGTCAGGAACAATGGCGCACTGCGGTCCGCCCCCGAAGCTACGGAGACTTGCCAATACTACGCCTTTTACTTCGAGGCTGCCTCACCCGGCAGTCACCCCGCCCTGTGGGAGATGCTTCTTTCCGGTTTCGGTCCCGCGCCTCGGTCCGAAGCTGCAGCGCCGCTCTCGCCGGCCAACTTATTGATAGGATTCAATCTTCGCTTCGAGCTTCTCTCTCGCTACGGCCACATGGACCTCCTGCGAGACGAGGCCGGCACTTATTTGGGCCCCATGGCTGAACTCACGGGCACACTGTGGGAACACAACGACACTCGCGCGAGCTGCTGCCATGCCTTCGCGGCCCACATCCTGAATTGCTTGTCTCCCGGCTGAGCCTCAACAGCCTTGCAAGACCCGCGCAGCGGTGGCGCCGATCGTCGCCGGTCTGCTCCTGGCCCACTTTATTGCCGCCGGGGC
>CAYQMP010000421.1:0-1938 GCA_964418615.1 uncultured Chthoniobacter sp.
GCGTCGCTCTCCGCTTCCGCGGTGTAGTTGAGCAGGAGAAAGTGGGCGGGGAGATGGAACTCCGTTGAATCCACGCAGTCTTGGACCATGACGAAACGGATGTCGCGGAGGGCGAGACCGGTTTCTTCGCGGACTTCGCGCCGCAGGGCCTCCTCGGCTGTCTCGCCGCGCTCGATCTTGCCGCCGGGAATGCCCCATTTGCCACTCCACTTGCGGGTGCGGACCATGAGGAGTTTTCCGCGGTGGGTGATGAGCGCGCCGACCGTCGCGACCGGCCTTACGTGGGACTCGTGCATGAGGAGGCGCCGCAATTCATGGAGGGAGGCGACAACGACGTCGGGGCGGGCCGGTGTGAGCTTTTCGATGGAATCGTAGCCGGTGAGCACGGCGATGCTCATGACGCCCCCATGACGCGCGCTTTCCACGTCGTGGATCATGTCGCCGACGAAGGCCGTTTCCTCGCGGGCCAGCCCATGCGTGGCAAGGACATCGCCGATCTTGGCCCGCTTGTCCATCACGCCCGCGTAGGGATGTTCGAAATAGCCACGTAGCCCGAGTTTCTCCGACTGCACGTCGAAATGTTCCTGCTTCATCGAGCTGAGGAGAAAAAGACGTCGTCCGCTCTCGCGGCAGAAATCGAGGAATTCGTAGAGCCCGGGCAACGGCGTTACCTCGTCCTGAATTTGGACAAAGCGGCGGTGGAAAAGCGCGTCCAACTCGACAAGGGGCACATCGGGCAGGAATTCCTCGTAGAATTCGGTGAAGGGCAAGCGGAAGTGCCGGCGGAATTCCTCGCGGGTCAACGGCGCTTTGCCGAATTGCTCCAGCACATAGTTGGTTGCGCCGATGACCGGCGGCATGTCGTCGACCAAGGTGCCGGACCAATCGAGGAGGAGGTTGCGCAGCATGGTCAGCTGAAAAATTTCACCCCGCGGATTTTGTCCGTCCCGAAACGGGCGGCCAGCTTCGTTTCGATGTCGCCCTTCCAAACGCGCTCAAGTTCGAAGCGCACGCTGGATTGGTGCACGCGCACGTAAAGCACGCCGCCGCGGATGCGATCGGGTTCGGATTGGCCCGCGATGAAGGGTCCGACCAGCCCGGACCACGCCTGCCGGATGGCATGCTCGTCGAGGGACTGGCCCAAACCGAGTTTGGGAAGCAGGCCTCGCAGGGCGTCGGCGAGACCGGAGGTGCGTTGTGCGGTGTCGCGGGGTTCGCGGTAGCGCCGCCACTCGGCCACCACGGTGTCGGCCCAGCGGCTCATCTCAATCGGAGGCTGCGGGTCGAGAGCTGAGAAAGCCGGAGAAACTCACCGACAGAGCGGAGGCTAGGATCCGTTGTCCCCGATGGCTTCGACCGGGCAGCCTTCCATCGCCTCGATGCATTTGGCTTCCTCTTCCGGCGTGGTCGGCTGCTTGTAAACGTAGGAATACCCGCCGTCGTCATTGCGGGTGAAATTGTCCGGCGCCGTCTCGCGGCAGAGGTCGCAGTCGATGCACTGGTCGTCGACGTAAAATTTGCCGGGAACGTTTTCGGGGTATTTGTTTTCGAGTTCGGCCATGACGTGATTTGCTTCGTCCGGAAACGCTAAAAAGATGCCGGAACATTGCCAAGCAAAAGCCGCGGCGGACTGGCCGGCCGCGCGGAAGTTCTTCGCACGGCTGGGCTGGATCAGTTTCGGAGGCCCGGCGGGACAGATTGCCATTTTGCGCGAGGAGCTTGTCGAGCGCCGCCGCTGGCTCACCCCGCACGAGTTTTCCGCCGGGCTGAATTTCTCCCTGCTACTCCCCGGAACCGAGGCGCACCAGTTGGTCATCTACTCCGGATGGAAATTGCACGGCACGCGCGGGGCGGTCGCGGCAGGGGTGCTCTTCGTGCTCCCGGCCGTGTTGCTGCTTTGGGCCGCGGCCGCACTTTACGCGGTGTTCGGGCAACTCG
>CAYQMP010000422.1:0-1937 GCA_964418615.1 uncultured Chthoniobacter sp.
CCTTCCGGCTCGTGCCGCAACCGGGGCGCATCGAGTTTCGTGATGTCTCTTTTCATCATGCCGGCCGGGGCAGCGGACTGGAAGGCGTGTCGTTCGTCGTGGCCCCGGGCGAGCATATTGCCGTGGTCGGCGAGAGCGGCGCCGGGAAATCCACTTTGCTTTCCTTGCTGCTGCGCTTCAACGAGCCGCAGGACGGCGCGATTTTCTACGGCGCCCGTGACCTTGCCCGGTGCACCCTCGCCTCGGTGCGCGAGGTGTTTGCTTATGTTCCGCAGGATGTCGTCCTGTTCGACGGAACCGTCGCGGAGAACCTGCGCTTTGGCCGTCCGTCGGCTACCGCCGCCGAGATGGAGGCGGCTTGCCGCGCGGCGCAAATTTGGGACTTCATCGAAGCCTTGCCCACGAAGTTGGACACGCCTGTCGGCGACCGGGGTCTGCGGATGTCGGCGGGCCAGCGTCAGCGCCTCGCGGTGGCTCGCGCACTACTCAAAGAATCGCCGGTTCTTCTTCTCGACGAAGCGACTTCCTCGCTCGATGCGCGCACGGAACTGTCCGTCGGACATTCGCTCCGTCAGGCTCTGGCCGGTCGGACCGGTCTGGTTGTAGCCCACCGCCTGAGTACCATTGCGGCTTTGCCGCGCGTGCTCTTCTTGCATCGCGGCCGGATCGCCGGCGACGGATGCCACGCGGATCTGATGGCGCAAAGCGCGGAATACCGGCGCGTGATCGGGGGCGTGCCTGATCACGAGGCCCGGTGATCAAGTCGCGACAAAAGCCAAACGCCGATACCGACAAAAAGAATGTTCGGAATCCAGAGGAGCAACCAAGGGTAATAGGCCGCGTTGTTTTGCATCGAGTGCGACAAGGCTACGAAGAAGAAGTAGCCGAAAGCCACGGCTATGCTTATGCCGAAGCCGACCGATGTTTCGCGTCGGTGGGCGGCGATACCGAGCGGCATGGCAAGGAACGCGAACGCGATGCTGGCTCCTGCCAAAGAAAGACGTTTGCTGATTTCCGTAAGCACGGAACTGCGGGTGGGCCATTCCTTTTCCTCCAGATTCTGCGACAGCAGATGGAAAAGTTCCCCGGTCCGGAAAGTCCGCAGCGGGCGCCACAGGAGTCCGCTGTCGACAAGCTCGTCGAGGGAAACGGCCAGGGTGAACTCCATCGCGGCCATCCCGTGCTGAATGCCGCGCAAATCCGTTTCTCTCCCTCGTGTTCGCGATTCGGCCAAAGTTTGCTCCAGAGAAAGGACGAGTTGGCTGCCATCCTCTGCAGTCGTCACCACTCCGCGACGCGCGGTGATGACCGACAGGGGTTGTGCGTCATCGTTAAGCTTCACGATGGTCAAGTTCCGCAACTCGTCTCCGTGCTTTTCCTCGACGAAAATCTTGTGCCCGCTGAAGTGGGTGACGACCTCGCCGGGATGGAGAAGTGAAACGGGGTTGCTGCGGGCCATCTCGGCGAGGGAATTTCTCATGGCCAGCTCCGCGCGGGGAGCCACACTGATGTTGATGGCAAGGGCAAGCAGGCTCAGAAGCACACTCAAGGCGAGGACGGGCAGACAAATACGTGCCAGGCTCATGCCGCTGGCTTGCAAAGCGGTAAACTCATGGTCGGCCGACATCCTTCCGAAAACCAAGAGAACCGCGGTCAGAAACGCCCACGGGATGGTGTAGGTCATGGAAAAAGGCAGGACGCACATAATGAAAAACAGAAGGTAACGAGCGGGGACATCGCGGTTGATTAGCAAGTCTAGCGCCTCCTTGAAGACGTTGCCCAAGACGAGCACCAAGCTCAGGACGAACACCCCGTAGAGGGTGGCGGTGACGATGGATCCTCCGACATAGCGGTCGATGAGGGGTATGGTCATCACCGGCCTTCGAGTGGACGTTCCTCGTTGAAAAAAGCCCGGAATTCCTCGGCCAAACCGGATG
>CAYQMP010000423.1:0-1930 GCA_964418615.1 uncultured Chthoniobacter sp.
TGCCCGTCGCCGGCCAACGACGAGAGGGTGAAGACGCCGCCGTTCGATCCGGAAACAATGACATCGCCGCCGACCGTGACCGGTCCGGAGATGCTTGCCGATCCGCCGCCGGCCGAGAAGTTCAAGTTGCCGTTCCCGGACAGGCCGCCGGAGAGCTGGATGGCCCCTCCCGCCGGGTCGAGAAACAAGTCGCCATCTCCGCTCACCCCTCCAGAGATGGACACCGCATTGCCCGCCCCCGAGGTGGAGACAGTGAGCGAGTGTCCGGCGCGATTCACCGCACCGGTGAGATGAAAATTCACGGCGAGTTGCGGCTGTAGCGTGCTGCCACTCGAGGCGCGGATCTCCGCGGTGTCGGACGCCAGCGTAATAGCCCCGACATTGGTCGCACCCGGCAGGAAAAATCCGGAGAAGGAATAGTCGCGGGTTTTTGATTCGAGAAGACCGCCGAGAGTGACTTTGTTGGTTATCACTGCCGGCTCGAAAGTGATGTTGGTGGAGAATCCAAAGAGCATGCGCCCCCCCTCTTCCACCACGATGTTGGAAGAGGCGCCGAAGTGATTCGATCCCGTCTGCGAAGCGAACGCGGTAGCGCCTGACAAAATGCGGGTTTCGCCGGTGTAGGTAGAATTTGCCGTGCCGAAACCGACCGTGCCGCTGGACACGGTCACACCACCACTGCCGGTGATGGTGCCAACCAAGTCCAGCGTCGACGCGGAGCCAGGCGTGCTGGACACGGTCATGGCATTCGTCCCGAGACTGATGGCCGCGACCACTCTGACGAATCCGTTGGTCGCCTCGTTGATGATCGAAGGCGCGGCGCCTCCGAAAATAAGCGCATTGCCCTCGACCTCAACGCCCGCAGCATTCGACCCGAAGAGCAATTGGTTGAGCGAGAGGCCGCCGAGGATGTTGTTGGTCGAGACGAGATTGGTGGTCGCGCCGAATTGCACCACGGTCGTCTCCGAACCGACCGGCACCCCCGTCGACCAATTGAGCGAGTTGTTCCACTCGCCGCTCTCGGACCCCGTCCAGACAAACGTCTCCGCCCGGGCCGTCAGCGCGAAAGCTGCCAACAAGAAAGCGCCAGCCGCCACGCGAAGGAAACGGGTGCGCTCTGCCAAGAAGGACAAGCCATCACGATACAGATTGTTCGGTAGCATGGAAATGCAGGCGCTGACGAAGGCCGGAACGGTAAACAGCCGTCCCGCCTTGAGAACAGCCAAAACTACTCCATATCCGGACTTCAGTGGACGGGTTGACCCCGCCGTCTGACGTGGGCGCCGAGAGCAAAGGCAGAGGGAGTCTGCGGCTGGCAGCAGACGGAGGCCAGAGGTCGGAGAGCGGAATCCGGTTTGCGGGATCCGATCCCGGGGGTTATCGTCCATCCATGAGCACTGCGGTTCTTGAACTGAAGCAGAAGGTCGAGCGCCTCACTTCCGAGGAGCGCTATGAACTGATGCGGATTCTCGAAGATATCGAGGACAATGCCTTGGCCGACAAAGCGGAGGCCGAGGGCGGCTGGACAAAATTGGCTGATCTCAAGAAAGAACTCGGCCGGGCATGACTTGGGAAGTCGTCTTCAGCGACTCCTCCAAGAAGTTTCTCAAAAAGCTTCGAGATGCCGCTCTGCTGGATCGCCTTTTGGCAGCGACCGACAAACTGGCGACAAACCCGCGGCCTCCGGGTTGTCGGAAGTTGGCTGGAACAACCGACCGCTACCGAGTTCGCGTGGGCGATAACCGGAGCGAAGCGTAGATAGGTCGCTACTGCGATCAACTGATACAGGATCGTCTACCGTATCGATGACGGAAAAGTGACCGTGCTTGTGCTGGTGATTGGTCACCGCCGCGAGGTTTACGACGGATAAAAGCGCGGAGTGGCAGAGGGTAGAAGTCAGGAGACAGTTGGCAGGAGACCGTAGACAGAC
>CAYQMP010000424.1:0-1926 GCA_964418615.1 uncultured Chthoniobacter sp.
ATCGCGCCGTCCCGGCGCGATATTCCGGCCGGGGAATTGGGATGGAACCGAAGCAAAGCGCAGATGCCCCCCCGGCAAACATCGCGATCCACCTTTCTTTGGGGTGCGGCCGGCTGGGCCAGCCGGCCCTAGCTTGAACTACATATCTCTGTGTCCTCTGCGCTCTCTGCGGTTCACTTTTTCAAAGCCTGATTGAGGCCATCGACGGACCGGATAAGCTCCCGCCATGGCGCGCTTTGCCCAAGTGATTCTCGACCGCTCGACGGGCAAGGAGTTGGACTACGAAATTCCCGAGGCTTGGCGGAGCAGCGTCGCGGCCGGATCGCGGGTGCGCGTGCCGCTGCGCAACCGGCAGGCCATCGGCACGGTCGTTTCGGTCTCCGAGACCACCTCGGCCAAAGGGGTGCGTCCCATTGCCGCGGTGATGGACCAGCGTCCGCAGATGACGCCAGTCCTCATGAAATTGGCCAAGTGGATGGCCGACTACTACGCGTGCGATGAGCAGGATGCTTTGCGCTGCATCCTTCCGAGGGCGGTGCGCGAGACGGGTCATGCGCCTTTGAAGAGGAAGTTCGCCGTGCTGGCGCGGCGGGTGGAAGCGGCCGAGTTGGATGCCTTGCGCAAACGTGCTCCGCGCCAGGCGGTGGTCATCGAGGCATTGCAGCGCGCCGCGGCACCCGTGGCCGTGGCCAAGTTGGCGGCCGACATCGGGTCGTCCGACGCGGCGCTGAAAACATTGGCCCGGCGCGGACTGGTCGAAATCACGGCCGAGGCGGTGCGCCGTGCTCCGCGCGGATCGGAGGAGTTCGTCGCGTCCCGGCCGCCGGAGTTGAGCGCGGAACAGGAGCGGGCATTGGACGGGATCCGGCCGGCCCTGCTTGATCCGGCCAAACACAAACCGGTCGTGCTCAAAGGCATCACGGGCAGCGGCAAAACGGAAGTGTATCTGCGGGCCATTGCCGAGGTGCTCGCAGCGGGTAAAACCGCGCTCGTCCTCGTGCCGGAAATTTCCCTCACGCCGCAGACGGTCGAACGCTTCGCCTCGCGTTTCACGCCGCAGGGGATCGAGGTCGCCGTGCTGCACAGTCATTTGAGCGAAGGCGAGCGCCACGACGAATGGCATCGCGTGCGCGACGGCAAGGCGCGCATTGTTATCGGGGCGCGCGGCGCCGTGTTCGCCCCGCTGGACAATCTCGGTCTCATCGTCATCGATGAAGAGCACGACAACTCCTACAAGCAGGACGAAGGTCCGCGTTACCACGCGCGTGATCTGGCCGTGGTCCGCGGCAAGATGGAGCCCTGCGCCGTGCTTCTCGGCTCGGCCACGCCGTCGCTCGAGAGTTACGAGAACTGCCGCAAGGGAAAATACGATTTGCTCGAGCTGAGCCACCGGCACGACGGGTGCGTCTTGCCGGTTTTTCGCGTGGTCGACATGCGTTTGCGCAGCAAGGACGGCGAGCGCAATGACCAGTTCATCTCACCGAAGCTCGCCAACGCGATCGAGGCGCGGTTGGCCAAGGGTGAACAGACGATTCTTTTTCTCAACCGCCGCGGATTTTTCACCGTGCTGGCCTGCAAGGCCTGCGGCAAGACGGTGGAGTGTCCGCACTGCAGCGTGTCGCTCGCGCTCCACCGCAAGGACGACGTGGCGCGCTGTCACATCTGCGGTCACTCGCAAAAGCCGCCGCGGCGGTGTCCGCAATGCCACGACCCGCAGATCGCTTTCAGCGGGGTGGGAACGGAAAAAGTCGAGGCGGCGGTGAAGAAGATGTTCCCGCAGGCCCGCGTGGCGCGGATGGATTCCGACACCATGACGCGCAAGAACGCGTATCACGAAACGCTCGGGGCATTTCGTTCGCGGAAAATCGACATCCTCGTCGGCACGCAAATGATCGCCAAAGGGCTGCACTTTCCCGGCGTCACGCT
>CAYQMP010000425.1:0-1921 GCA_964418615.1 uncultured Chthoniobacter sp.
CGAGGCTCAAATGACACCACCAGGTGCCGTTGTTGTCCCAAATGTGATGGTTCGCTCCGTAATCACGGTCCGGCAAATCGACGAGTTTGTTCTTCATGGTGAGAAGCCTGACCCTGCCCCAAGTGGCCGGCAAATGCAACCCTTATGACAAGCCCTCCGGACCGGAAGCCGGCGAGGCGTCGTTTTCAAAGCGAGCGGATGAATTTCAGGATGGCCTCGCGGTCGGCGGCCGGCATGGTGCGGAAATTTTCTTTGGCCTGCTCCGCCTCGCCGCCGTGCCAGAGAATGGCTTCTTCCAGGGTCCGGGCCCGCCCGTCATGCAGGTAGCCTTCGCCGCCGCTGACCCCGCCGCTCAACCCGATGTTCCACAGCGGGGCCGTCCGCCATTCGGCGCCGGACACGCCGTCCTCGCCCATGTTGTCCGCCAACCCCGGCCCCATGTCATGCAGGAGCAGGTCGGTGTAGGGCCGGATCGTCTGGTTGCGCAATTCTCCCATCGGATGGTAGGGGCTGGTGGTGTGGCTCGGTGTATGACAACTGACACACGAAGCGGAGGCGAAAAGTTGCCGGCCGCGCGCCACCACCGGGTCGTTCAGATCGCGCTGTGCCCCCACGCCGAGCAGGGCGACGTAGCGGTTCATCCGGTCGAGTTCCTCGCCGCTCACCTCCGGCGGACGCGGACTGCTTTCGCCGTCGAGCACGGGGAAGATGTCGCTGGTCACTCCCATGTCGCGGTTCAGGGCATAGGCGATCTGGTGGACGACTTTCGGTTGGTCGGCCTTGTAGGCGAAGCGTCCGAGGCGCAGGACGGAAGGCTCTTCCGGATCCGCGACATAATGGGGCCGTCCTGAGATGCCGTCGCCGTCCGCATCTTCCGGATCGGCCAGGGCCAGGATGTTTTCTTCCGGGATGGCTTCGAGCAAACCCAGCCCGACCAAGGAAGGCGCCACGCGCAGGGAGTGGAATTCCGGCGCCGGGCCGGTGAACCCGACCACCGGCTTGCGGAGGGTGTAGGGTGTCCCGTCGCCGTAGGTTCCGTTGATCTCGGTGAACCCGGCCAGCACCGCCCCGCCTTCCGGGCTGCCCGTGGTGTCATAGGGCTGGAGTTGTTCTCCAAGGACCGGATGCGGCGCGCCCTCGGCCGAGGCTCCCACCTTGATCACGGCTTGGTCGAGCGGCGCGCCTGTGGCGGGCAGCAGGGAGCGTCCGTTATTCGCGTGGCAGTCCACACAGCTCCGGGCGACGAACGCGGGACCGGCCTTGCCGACCTGCTCGGCGAAGACGGGGTTGCCCGGCTCCGAGTGGGCCCCGGTTCCGAAATCCGTGTGATGCAAGCGGCGCCCGAGGAGGAAAGGCTGGCCGTTCTCCGGGGTGATGTTGCCCGCCATCTGCTTGAACCGGCTCCGCGGCTCGTTCGAGTATTGGTAGGGCAGCGTGGTCGATCCCCCGAGCCACGCCTCCTCCGGCAGCGGATAGGAATCGAACGAGGTCACCCCGACCGTCTTGACGGCCGCCTCTTCCCATTCTTTGGCATACCACGGCACCACGCCGCGGCCGACGACATAGAGGAAGGCCGTGCCGTAGTAGTTGTTGCGCCCGTTGCGCGGGGCCAGCAGGAATTGGCTCAATTCCACCTCCATCCGGTCGCCGATCTGCAGGGGGCGGTTCTCCGGAAGCTTGGCCCGGATCGTCGCTGTGTAGTTGTAGTCGGTTTCCCCGGGGTAACGCACCGACGGATGCGAGGAGACGAGCGTCACGCCCGCATTCAGGTAGTCCGACTGGTTGTTATGGTAACCGGAGAGCGGCGACCCGACATTGAAAAAGGTGCGGAACTCGGCCGGGTTCAACTGCGCCTGTGTGGTGAAATTGAAGACGACTTTGTTCCCGCCCTTGGCCACCTCGTCGATGATCTCGATCTGCG
>CAYQMP010000426.1:0-1914 GCA_964418615.1 uncultured Chthoniobacter sp.
CGTCGCCACCGACTCCATCAGCAGCGCAGTGGCCCGCTACTTCGCCGCATCCGTCGATTGACTGGGGTATCTTTGTCGTGCTTACTTCAAATCAGTTATGAGCATCACTCTCGAGCTCGATTTGCCTGAGAAGCTGGCGGCCGAGGCCAGGGCTAACGGCCTCTTGGAGAGTGCTTCTTTGTCGGGCTTGCTGGAAGACGAACTGCGTCGTCGCCGCTCCGGCCAGGAATTGATCGCCACTCTCGACGAGATCAGGCGGCAACCCGGTGCGACTCCGACCGAGGATGAGATCCAAGCCGAGATCGACGCGGTCAGGAAAAGTCGTCGCGGCGATGAAGGTCGTCGCTGATACCAACACCCTCGTCTCCGGCTTTCTCTGGGACGGACTCCCTGCCCGTCTGCTCGATGCGGGTCTCACTGGCCGCTTCGGACTCTACACGTCGGCGGAACTCCTGTCGGAACTGGATGAAACCTTGCGCGCCCCAAAGTTCGCCGAAAGGTTGACCATCCGAGGCCATACCGTTGAAAGCCTTGTGCGGGCTTTCGGGTTCTCATGCCACGAAGTTGTATCGCCGCCGCGCGTCGCCGCACCGGAACTGCGCGACAGCGACGATTTGCATGTCCTTTCGTGCGCAGACGTAGTTCCCGTTGATTTGATCGTCAGCGGCGACAAGGACCTGCTGGTCTTGAAGTCCTTTCGCGGCATTCCGATTGTTACGGCACGCAGAGCATTGGAAATTCTCGGCCTTCCGGTCCCGTAATTCGCTGCAAAGGTTGGTTGCCGAGTGACGAGGGAGTCCCTGAACCCGCGCGTTGGCGGGTGTGTGCCGGGAGCAACGAGGACTTGAGGTAGGGCGCGACGTCCCCGGCGCGCCGATTGAAGTGCGCGGCGGGTCCGGAGGCCCCGCCCTACCTGACAACGCGGCCGCATAACACTTCAACTCAGTGGGGAGGCAATCACCCGGCAGAAAATAAATCCCGCTTTGTGTCCGCATTTGATCGCGTGAATCCATGCTGTCCTCTTCCGACTCCAAACTCCCTGCTCCACGCTCCACGCTCCCTCACAACCACCACCAATCCTCCACCGCCCTCTCATACCCCCGCTTGGCCGATTCGCCCGGACGCCACTCCTCGCTGCGCATGCTTGCATCGATCTTCGCCAACGCCGGCGTCGCACGTCGCTCGATAGGTGGCTTCAATCGCCGATCCTGCCGGACTCTTCTCTCCCGTGGCATGTCGTGCTGGTGCGTGGTCATACGCGCAACGAACGCGTGCCGCGCAGGCGTCGCGATAGGGACTTCACCTACCATGGCAAGCTATTTGCCCCTTGTAGGTTGGGAGTGCAGGGACGACCATGCATTGTTTGAAGAAAAGCCGCACCAAGCAGTCGGTCCACACCGCTCCGCGGCAGACTTCCGGTGCGGTATCCCCGGTCTTCCCCATCGTCGGTCTCGGCGCTTCGGCCGGAGGCTTGGCCGCCTTCGAAGCGTTCTTCGCCGGCCTGCCCGCCGACCGCGACCCGGGCATGGCGTTCGTCCTCGTTCAACACCTCGCTCCCGACCATAAGAGCATCCTCGGCGACATCATCCAGCGCCACACACGGATGGCCGTGCATGAAGTGACCGACGGCATGGCGGTGCAACCCAACTGCGCCTACATCATCCCGCCCGGGCACGACATGGCCCTACTCAACGGTTCGCTCCAACTCCTCAAGCCCTCCGCCGCGCGCGGACAACGCCTGCCCATCGATTTCTTCTTCCGCTCCCTCGCCCAAGACCAGCGCGAACGCGCCATCGGCATCGTTCTCTCCGGCACCGGCACCGACGGCACCCTCGGCGTGCGCGCCATCAAGGGGGAAAACGGCCTGGTCATCGCCCACAACCCGGAGTCGCCCGAGTTCGACGGCATGCCGCG
>CAYQMP010000427.1:0-1906 GCA_964418615.1 uncultured Chthoniobacter sp.
CGCCCCGCCTCTGCCCCTTCCCCCGCTGGTCGGTTGGGCTCGCTGGCCCAGCGGTCCCTAACAAGGGGAAATCGCCATTTTTGTGCTCTTTCCCTGCGTAATTCGCGCTTGAGTCGGGGTATTAGGGGAGCTTATAAGAAGCGTTCGGCCGCGAGTTCGCGCTTGCGGCTTTTTCATCTTTCATGAGCCTCTTTTTCCCGATCGCTGCCGACATCCCGCTCTATGCCGACAAGCTCTTGTTGGACATCGACTGGCTGACCAACTCGATCCTTGTCTCGCTCCTCGTTGTGGGCATCGTTTTCTTTTTCGCCCGTCGCGCCACCAAGGAGGTAAAACTCGTGCCGGACGGCCCGCAGAACGCCTTCGAGGCGATCGTCGAGACGCTCTACGACACGGTTGAGGAAATCGTCGGCCCGCACATGGTGAGCAAGGTGTTCTCCCTGCTCGCCACGCTCTTTCTCTTTATCCTCGTCTCCAACTGGTTCGCGCTCCTGCCCGGTGTCGGATCGATCGGCTTCGGTGAGCGCACCGGGTTCCTTACCGTGCCGAATATCGAGGTGCCCATCCTGCGTCCCACGACGGCCGACCTCAACATGACCTTGGCCATGGCCCTCGTCTTCATGGTTCTCTGGCTTTATTGGTCGATCCAGGAAATGGGGGTGGGCGGTTTCCTCAAGCACATGTTCGGGGTGAAGGGCGGACTCAAGGGCTTCATGGCCATCGCGCTCATGCCGATTTTCTTCATGGTCGGCCTGATCGAGGTCGTCTCCATCGCCTTCCGTCCGGTTTCGCTCTCGCTCCGTCTCTTCGGCAACGTCTTTGCCGGCGAGAACCTCCTCGTCACCATGCTCACGCTGGGCAAGCAACTCGGGTTGCCGGATTTTGTCGCCTACATCTCGAGCGTGTTGCTGCCCATTCCCTTTTACTTCCTCGAACTGCTGATCGGACTGCTCCAAGCCATGGTCTTCACCCTGCTCTGCGCGGTCTACATCACGCTCTCGACAACCCACGACGAGGAGGAAGCCCACTGACCCTTTCCCGCCGGGACCATGCCAAGCGCGTGGGCGGCGCGAACAAACAACACACGAAATAACATGATCACACCCATCATCGCAGAAGCCGCGGCAGCCGCCTCGGGTATCTCCGGAAGTTTCACCCTCGCCATCGCCGGCGCCGGTGCCGCCATCGGCATCGGTCTGGTCGGCGCCAAGGCCGTCGAGGCCGTGGGCCGCAACCCCGGGGCGTTCGGCAAGGTCCTGACGCTGGGCATCATCGGCATGGCGCTGGCCGAAGCTATCGCCATTTACGCCCTGATCCTCGCGTTCGGCGGACGCTAACCGTTGTCCGGGCCGCCCCGCGAGGGGCGGCCCGCTTCCGCGAAACCGCGCAACATGCAGATTCTCGAACAACTTTTCAGCCAGTTCGGCGTGACGTGGCCGAAGTTCATCGCGCAGACGATCATCTTCATCGTCGTCTACTGGTTCCTCAACAAATACGCCTTCGGTCCGATCGTGAACGTCCTCGCCGAGCGCCGTCGCCGCATTGCCGAGGCGCAGGACAACGCCGAGAAAGTGAAGAAGCAACTCGCCGAGGCCGAGGAGCGCTACAAAGAAATCCTGGCCAAGGCCGATCACGAGGCCAAAGCCCTCATCGACGAGGCCCGCGCCAGCGCCGAAGCGGTGCGCGAGAAACGCGTGCAGGAAGCTATTGCTGAAGCCGAAGGCGTCATCCGCAAGGCCCACGAATCGATCGAGCAGGACCGCCGCAAGATGGAAGCCGACGTCAAATCGGCCATGGTCGGCCTCGTCGCCGCCACCACGGCGAAAGTCACCGGCAAAGTCCTCACCGCCGACGACCAAAAGCGCCTCAATGACGAAACAATCAAGGAGATTGCCGCCTGACACTG
>CAYQMP010000428.1:0-1905 GCA_964418615.1 uncultured Chthoniobacter sp.
GTGCCGGACCGGGTCAGCGTCTTCCAATGCCCGCCGTTGTAGTGGCCGAGTTCGACATAGTAGTCCGCATCGGCGTCGCGCACGGAGAGATACCAACTGTTTGTCTCGGACGGCACCGGCACTTCGGCTTCCGGACGTTCCGTGCCTTCGCGACCATGGCGCAGGAAGACGGCGCCTTCGATGCCTTCGGTCAATTTGTAATCCCAATAGCAGAACAACCAGTGCGGTTCCTGTGCGATGACGAAAATGTTTTCGTCGCCGTAGCTGCTCGGCAACTCGCCAAGATTGTCGATGTCCGCACCGGACGGCTTTTTGGTCCGCGAACGTGTCGACGGTTTGCGCGCGCGGGTCGGTTTGGACGCCTCGAATTTATGGACGTCTTCCGCGACTTTTTTCACCGTGCGGCGTTTCGCCGCGGGTTTGCTTTTGGCCGCGGTGGATTTCGTTTTGGCTTTGGGGGATTTCGCGTCGGATTTTTTCGTTTTTTTCATGGCGATACCCGCGGCCGGCCGCGGCAAAGCGCGGGAGAATTTCGGTTGATCCTCCTCTTGTAAAGAACTTTGCTCAAAGGACTTCCCTCCGCAAGAAGTCCTCCCGGGCGTATTTCTCACGAATCAAAGCACTTACCGAATTCTCAAAATCGGCCGGAGCGCTCCAAGCCCCGCATTCCCTGGCCAAATGCGCGCCCAAAACGGTGGCAAACTCCGGGCCAAGTCCACCGTCTTGGATCGAGCCTTGGTGCAGCAAGCCGCGTTTGGTCCGCCGCTGCGCACCCCCCGCGATTTTTTGCGCGCCGCGCATCACATCATAGCGAACCGGACCGGCAAAACATTCCGCGCCACCGACCGTGTTGCCATCGAAGACAGCGGCATCGATTCCCGCCGAGCGCAAAGCCTCGGCCGCGGCCATGTGCATGACGCGGTAACTTTCGTCCGGACGAAGTTGCGCCCACACTTCGCCGCGGGGGGCAACCAAGGCGAAAGTAAAATCCTCTTCGTGCACCACGATGCCACCGCCGGTCCAACGCCGGCAGATCGGCAAATCGGGCCGTGCCTCCCGGGCTTCTTTCCATGGCACGAAATAGCCCGCGCTGACCCATGGTTCGGTCCAACGAAAAATGCGCAGGACCGGCCCGTCTGCCGCGCCCAAGAGCGCTTCGTCGCAAGCCATTTGCCCGGGGCCGTCGCGGTGCACGGGGTCGATCCACACCGAAAGCCTCTCGAAGACGCGCGCCATGGCCGTTTTTATAGACTCGGGGGGCGTCCGGAGACCAGTGGGTCTTGGGCCCATGCGGATGCTTCCCATCGGGGCTCCGCGTTCGGTAGGATTGCCTGCTATGGCCAAACCAGCACTCGGACGCGGACTCGGCGCGCTCATTTCGCCGGCGAAGTCTGCTGCCGAGGCGGTCGCAGCGGCGGAGGCGGCCGGAGAGCGCGTGCAATCGGTCCCGCTGACCCAAGTCGTCCCCAGTCCGCTGCAGCCCCGCACCACTTTTATTCCCGAGCATCTCAGCGAGTTGGTCGATTCCATCCGCGAGAACGGCATCATCCAGCCGCTCATCGTCCGCCGCGTCAACGACCTGCTTGAGCTGATCGCCGGCGAACGCCGCTGGCGCGCCGCGGGCCAGGCAGGGCTGAAGGAAGTGCCGGTCATCGTGCGCGAAGCGACCGATCTCGAGGTCCTCGAGTTCGCCCTCGTCGAGAATCTGCAGCGCGAAGATCTCAACCCGATCGAGGAAGCGCTGGCCTACAAGCGCCTTGCCGAGGAATTCAAACTGCGTCAGGAAGAAATCGCCAAAAAGGTCGGCAAAAGCCGCGCCGCGGTGGCCAACACCATGCGCTTGCTCGAATTGGACGGCGAATTGCAGACGCACTTGGTGCAGGGGCGCTTGAGCGTCGGCCACGC
>CAYQMP010000429.1:0-1903 GCA_964418615.1 uncultured Chthoniobacter sp.
GATCAGGACGATCGAAGAGGTTTTTGAGGGTAGGGACACGCGGCTCGCGTGTCCGTTGGGAAGAGAGCGGACGAGCGGGCCGCTCGTCCCTACCTCGGGAAGCAAAGTTCGAAATCTTTTGGGAGCCGGTAGTTAACCGCTCTAAAACTGCATCAGCAGGAAGAGCAGCGCCACGGTGGCTGCGGCGGCCAGCAGGACGATTCCGAAGATCAGCGAGCGGCCCATTTTGCCGGCCCTGCCACGGCCTCCGCGGCGTCGGGAGGATCCTCGTTTGCCGGAACGATGTCCGGCGCGGCGCGTTGTCGTCCTTGAGGATGTCATCGGGCGCGACTCGGCGTGAGGCAAGGGTGGTGCTTCCTCCGGCGCGGAGCCGACGCGGCGTCCGGCCAGCGTGTGATGTCCGCCCTCCTGCAATTGCGGGAATTCGTTCACCGGGCGCCATTCCGTCTGGCCCTCGAACCAGAAGAGCGCGTCTTTGTCGAACCACGAAGTCCGCACGCCGGCGGCCACTTCTTCAGCCCGGGCCGGTCCGTAGATGGCACCGCCCCACGAAAGGAAAATTTGCGCATCCCCGCTGCCACTGCGCGCGGCTCTCTGGGCGTGCGCGGGCAGCAGTTGCTCGGCCGGACGGAAATTTTCGCGTGGCGGCTTCTGCAAACTCATGGGGTGGCGGGTTGCAGACGGCTGACGTCGAAACCTTGGGCGGCGAGGCGCGCGCGGATGCGTCCGAGGAGCGCCGGGTCGAGTTGCGGCGTGCGGGCAAGGATCCACAGATAACGCCGGTTGGGTGAGCCGACGGCGACCCAGCGATAGTCGGGGTCGAGGTCGAGGATCCAGTAGTCGCCCTCGAACGGACCGAAGAAGCGCACCTTCAGCTTGCTGTTGTTGCTGCCGGGAACGACCCGGGCGGTGCCTTCGACGGACGCTTCTTTGCCGCGACGGCTGCAGGTGTTGACCACCTTGATCGTGCCGTCGGGCAGCGGCGTGTAGAACGCCTTGCTTGCTTCGCAGCCGCGTTGGAACCAATTCGGGAACGATTCGATCTCATACCACTCGCCGGCATAGCGCTTGAGATCGACCGAGGCTGCGGTGCTGGGGGGCGGGAGGCTGGTGCTGGCGCAGGAACAAAGCACGAGAGCAGCCAGCGCGTAGGGGAGAGCGCGAAACATGAAATAATTATGCCTTCCCGCATCCGCCATGGCCAGTGCAATGCTGACCGTCTCCGCGCTTGGTCAGCGCGGGGCACGGTTGATGCGCCAGCGCAAATAAAGCACTCCCGCCAAGGCAAGGAAGGCAGCAACGAGTATGGCTTGGCGCCACGGGAACTGCCATGGAGGCAGGGTATTGACGATGAATTCTCCGGTCGGCCAACGGTCCTTGCCGTCCGCTGTGGTGACTACGCGCCATGTCGTTGACGTGCCGGCATCAAGCCCCTCGATTTCAGCGACCAAGACGGTGAGTTCACGTCCCTCGTATTCTGTTTCGGCCACGCCGACCACGGCGGCTTGTGCTGTTGGATGCGGTGCGGTGCGGAAGTCACCGGCGTATGGCAGTCCCGTGGTCTGATCGAGCAGGGTGGGATGGAATCCGTGCTCCAAGCGGTAGCCGTCTGCCTCGGGGTCGCGCGCAAAGATGACCTGAACCGTGGCGGAGTCGCGCCGCGAGTCGGCCCGGGCACTTTCGACTTTGAGAGCGGGGATCAAGGAGCGGCTGCCGGTAACGGGGGTTCGTGACGGAGGAGTCGCACTTGGTTCGGGTGTGGTCGTGGGTTCCTCCACGGGTCTTGCCTTCGCTAAAATTTTCCCGTCCCAGTCGATGGTGAATTCCTCGGACACGGCTTCGCGACCGCCTGAGGATCCGTTTCGTGCGGTCAGTCGCCAGCGCGTTTCCTTGTCATTCGCCG
>CAYQMP010000430.1:0-1895 GCA_964418615.1 uncultured Chthoniobacter sp.
TCGCCGGCATCACCGGGCCCTTCCCCGGCTACCACGATTCCAGCGCCAGCGGCGTTAAGCAGACCGTCGCACCGGACAACGTCGACCCCATGCTCGAGGTCATGCAGTTGCACCGCGATGCCGTGGAGAACATCGAGAAGTCCGACGAATTCGAATACCTCCGCAATGAAGCCCGTCACGTCTGGGACGAAGCCTTGCGCCTCGGCCACCAACATGGCTACCGCAACGCCCAGGTCACCGTCCTCGCGCCCACTGGAACCATCGGTTTCCTCATGGATTGCGACACAACCGGCATCGAGCCCGACATCGCGCTGGTCAAATACAAGCTCCTCGCCGGCGGCGGCATGCTCAAGATCGTCAACCAGACGGTCCGCCCCGCCCTGCAGAAGCTCGGCTACAGCGACGCCGACATCGAAGCGATCATCGCCCACGTCGACAAATACGACACCATCGAGGACGTCGAGGAAGACGGCCAGACGTTCAAGAGCGGCCTCCGCCCCGAGCACGTCTCGGTCTTCGACTGCGCCTTCAAACCGATGCGCGGACAACGCAGCCTCAGCTACCACGCGCACATCCGCATGATGGCCGCCGCCCAGCCGTTCCTTTCCGGCGCCATCTCCAAGACGGTCAACCTGCCCGAGCACGCCACCGTCGACGACATCGTCGACACCTACGTCGAAGGCTGGAAGCTCGGCCTCAAGGCCATCGCCATCTACCGCGACGGCTCCAAGCGCTCCGCTCCCGTCGTCACCGACAAAAAGAAACACGGCACCGGCAGTTCGGCCGAACTCGAAGCCGAACTCTCGAGCAAGACCGAGTTGGAAGAGCGCATCATCGAACTCGAAAACGAACTCGACGGCATGCGCGCCAAGCTCGACCAGCCGCCGCGCCACCGCCTCCCCGACACCCGCGTCGCGCTCAACCACAAGTTCGATATCGCGGGCCACGAAGGCTACATCACCGTCGGTCTCTTCGAGAACGGACAACCCGGCGAACTCTTCATCCAGATGGCCAAGGAAGGCAGCACCATCGGCGGCCTCATGGACACCGTGGCCACGCTCACCTCGATCTCGCTGCAATACGGCGTGCCGCTCGAGAGCCTGGTCAAGAAATTCGCCCACCAGCGCTTCGAACCCAGCGGCTTCACCAAGAACCCCGACATCCGCAACGCCAGCAGCATCACCGACTACGTGTTCCGCTGGCTCGGGTGCCAGTTCATCAAGGGCTACAAAGAAGCCACCTCGCCCAACCGCAACCAACCGGAACTTCCCATGAAGGAAATCCCGGAAATGGAACGCCGCGCGGTCAACCGTCCGGTCTCCGACCTCCAGCGCACCGGCGAACGCGAAATCATCGACGTCATCACCCAGACGCAAAACAGCGAAGGCACCCCGGTCCACATCGCCGGCACCGCCACCCACGCCGAACGCGTCCAGGGCGCCCTTGGCACCATGTTCATGGACACCACCTGCTCCAACTGCGGCAGCAACAAAGTGATCCGCGCCGGCGCCTGCGGCGTCTGCACCGAGTGCGGCACCAGCCAAGGCTGCAGCTAAAAACTTGTTGCGCCACTTCGCGCACCAAACCGGGCCCGGGGAAGCAATTCCCCGGGCTTTCCTTTTCCGGCCCCGCCCCAAACCCTGCGGCATACCAACGTCCACTTGCTAACGGACCTCGCGCAGGCCAGGGAGCACGGGCGTCCCACCCGTCACGATCGCAAAAGCCCCCACCCTTCTGAGCGCCGCCGCAGACCTTGTGCCAACCTTGACCAAATTGAACTGCTCATGCACATTTCATGCATGGCCACAAAGACCATCTCACTAGAGTTGGACGCTTACGAGAGGCTCCGCACCCGCAAGCGCCCCGGCGAGTCTTTTTCCGACGTCGTCCGGCGT
>CAYQMP010000431.1:0-1894 GCA_964418615.1 uncultured Chthoniobacter sp.
TGCGCGAGGAATGGATCGGCCGCGGCGTTGCGGAGTCGTTGCCCGTGGAGTGGCGTCACACGCGGCGGTTGGTCGATTTGCCGTTTGTGCATCGGGATCCTTTCGATCGCATGCTGGTGGCGCAGGCGTTGACCGAAAAGCTGACCATTGTCGGCGGGGATACGTGTTTTGCGCGGTATCCCGGAGTGGATGTTTTTTGGTGAGGTGGGGAGTCCTTGAACCCCCGCGTGGTGGGTGTGTGGCAACCGTAACTGGGCAGGCCACGCGCTTTGAGGGTAGGGCGCGACGTCCTCGGCGCGCCGGAGGTGCGTCACCCACATGCAGGGCGCACGGCGGGTCCGGAGGCCCCGCCCTACCTGGCAAGGCGAGCGCATAATCTTGGCGGGTGCGTGCTCGAAGCAACTGCGGCGTTGTCAGGCAGGTGGATCGCGCCGACCCAGCCGCAGACCTCGTGAAAGATGATATCAATCAGGAAGTGCATCGCGGTGGGCGGTGTTGCACGTTTACTCCAGTCCGATCTTGGCGATCTCGAGTCGGAAGGATTCGGCGCGGCCGTTGGCGATCATGAAGCGGACTTGGGCCATGGTCTTGGCGGGATAGTCGGGGAGGTCGAGGCGGTCGCCGCGGCGGACGGGATGCATGGCGCTCAGGGGAATTTTGATTTCCTGCCATTCCCCGTTGGTCGTGAATTCGGCGACGTAATAGTGGCGGGCGTCTTTTTCCGATTCGACGATGAAGCGGTAATCCTTGCCGTCGCCTTTGAGGCGGATGACGGCGTGCTCATACTTGGAAACGTCGATGGGATCGAAATAGCACTGGATGGAAGAGAATCCTCCGTTGTTCTCGAGGGAAACTTCGCCGCGGAAGACGAGATAGCCGGCGGGGTCGCGGGTCAGCTGTCCTTGGGAACGTCCGCCCATGACGACATCATCTTCCACCTGCCAGCCTCGCATGGCCGCGGGATCGGAAAAATCGAAGAGGATTTTGGCCGGTTCCGGCGCCGCCAGCACTTGGAGCGCGAGGGCGCAGAACAAGGCCAGTGTTGTTATGTTGGTTCGTTTCATGCGTTTGATGGTGTGTTGCTGCGCGGTCAGCTTTTCCGGATGAAGGCCGGGATGTGGAGGATCATCAGAATGATAGCCGCAGCGGCGAGCGGAGTTTTCCACGGGGAGGACAGGATAAGCGCGAGGAAACCTCCGGATTCGGCGAGGGCGAGTCCGAGGATGAAGAAGAGGAATTTTTTCGCCGCGGGAGCGCGGGGGAGGAGGAGAAAGCGCACCGTGACAGACGCCGCAAAGGGTCCGAGGGCGACCAAGGCCAGCGCGGGCGGACCTTCGACCCGCACGCCGTTAACCTCGAAAATGCCGAGCACCATGAAAAAGGCCGCGGTGATCGCGCCCCAGATGAGCCACCAGACGGGAAGCGGGGGCTGCGGCGGCGGGTTCATGGGAGGGTTTTCCATGGGAGTCGTTCGAGCAGTTGGTCGAAGCCGAACCCGGTGCCGGGGGGCGGTGCGGTCTGCGGTCCGAGGGTTCGGAGTTGGGCGCTGAATTCGTCCGCTTGGTAAAGTCCCTTCGCTTGGAGTCCGCCGTCGAGAACAAGATCGCCGTGGCGCTGGCGCAGTCGCATCGCGGTCCAGAGCGCGACGGCTTGGCCGAGGGGATGGTCCATGCTGTGGGTGACGACGATTTGCATTCCGGCGTGCGCGGCGGCGAGGGCGAGCGGGAAGGCGTCTTGCGAGGCGGGTTTGATCACGAGGATTTGCGCGCCGGGCCATGGTGGGGGTGAGGCGGGAAGTTCCCAGTCGAGAGCGAGGGGAATTTTTTCGCGTTCGCTCAGGGCGGACCATGCGTCACTATCGTACGGTGTGGGGTCTTCGAGGAATTCGATGTTG
>CAYQMP010000432.1:0-1893 GCA_964418615.1 uncultured Chthoniobacter sp.
AAACCTGTGAAACCCACCCCCTCGGCACCGTCTCCCGCCAAAGGCACCAAGGTTCCTGCCAAAGACATCAACGCCCGCAACGTAGCGAAATCAATCTACGAAAAAGGCTCCAACCTCCACTCCGACGACATCGCCGACTTCTTGGAAGCGGCCCTGTAGTCACCACCCACCACCAAGAAAATGGCAGCAACACTCATCACCAACCAAACTGGCATCCGCCAGGACCTCAGCGACCTCATCGCGGTCGTTGACGCAAAGACATGCCCGGTCGTCTCCATGGCCAAGAAGGGCGCCGAACCCATCAACCCGCTCACACAATGGCAGGCCGATGGTTTCAACGCCACCACCGTCCCCTCCGGCGTCCTGTCCAATACGGACATCTCCGCCTCGGACTACATCGACAACGCCGCCAACCGCGTCCTGCTCAGTGCCCGTATCCAGAAGTTCCGCGAAGTCCCCTCTGTGGACGACCTCGCCCAGAACGTCTCGGAAGTCGCCGGCGTCGGCAAGCGCCGCGAAATGGCCCGCGCCGTCACCAAGTCCCTTGAGCAGCTCAAGCGTTCGATGGAAGCCGCCTTCTGCTCCGACCAAGAGTCCCAAGAGCAGTCCGGCGCGAACCCATACCTCACCCGCGGCCTCGGCAAGTGGATCCAGAATGGCGCCCAGTCCGACCTCCCGGTCAACTCGAGCTACCGCACGCCCACCGCGAGCATCGTCACTACGGCCACCGCCTCGCTCACCGAGACGAATGTCCAAGACATGCTCCAGAGCATCTACGAGCAGACCGGCAAGGTGCAGACTTACTCGCTCATCTGCGGTCCCACCCTCAAGAGGGCCTTCACCGGGTTCACCCGCACGCAGTTCGCTTCGACCAACGTCGCCAGCGCCATCCGCGTGTTGAACCAAAAGGACGAGAACAAAATCGTCAGCACCGTTGACATCTTCGAAGGCGACTTCGGCACGCTCGAGCTCATCCCCTCGCTTTTCCTGGCGAAGGATAGCTCCACCGCCGAGCAGCTCTCCCGCGGCTACGTCCTCGACATGGACATGGTCGAACTCCGCTACAACCGCAAGCCCCGCTTCCAAGAACTGGAAGACCGCGGCGGCGGCCCCCGCGGCATCGTGGACGCCATCTGCGCCCTGTGTGTCAAGAGCCCGCTGGCGCTCGGCAAATTCGACCCGGCCTAACACCAGCACCCCGCCCAGGGCGGTGGCGACTTGACTCCCGCCACCGCCCACACGGGCACAGGAGTCTCTCCTTTCCAAAATAATGGTAGACGACGCCTCCGACCTCGAAGCCGACCTCGGCGACCTCGCCCCGCTGGTCAAGGAAGAACTCCGCACCGGCTGGCACGCATCCATGGTCACCGCAGAACTCCGCCAGCGCCGCATCAAAGCCGCCTCCGACCGCCTCGCCGAGGCCCGCCAATCCATCGACGGCCTCGGCCAGCACACCATGAGCATCGACATGGATTCCTACCTCTACTGGGACCGCGAACTCCCAGGCTGCTGGAAGGACAAGGGATTCCGCGACGAATTCGCCAAGGCCAACCCCCACGTCCGCGTCCAGTCCACCTCCACCACCACCATCGTCCATCCCGGCCATGTCAACTGACCAGTCAGTCTCGGACCTCATCGGCCTCGTCGAGCAAGCCGAGACCGACGCCGCCAACTACTGGACCCGCAAAAACCTCAACTACAACCTCCGCTACTGCCTCTGGCCGGGCCAGGACGACTCGGGCCGCAAACTCTCCTCCATCCTCGGCAAGCCCGCCTTCCCCTGGGACGGCGCCACCGATTCCAAGGTCCGCCTCGCCGACATGGTCATCAATGAGCGCGTCCGCATGCTCAAGTCGGCCTACGCCAAATCCCGCATGTCCATCGTCCCCACCG